>NZ_LBJZ01000185.1:0-142161 GCF_028128935.1 Bradyrhizobium sp. CCBAU 11361 | reverse complement strand
GTGTGGCGGCATGCGCGTGCAACAATCTCGTCATTGCGAGCGCAGCGAAGCAATCCAGGGTCTCTCCGCGGCGACAGACTGGATTGCTTCGCTGCGCTCGCAATGACGGCGTGGAGAGAGCGGTGCGCAAAATGAAAGAGGCGGGGTTTTGGCCCCGCCTCTTCGCATTCAACATTTCAAATCGTCTTACGCCTGGCTCGCGACCGCCTTGCCGAGTGCGGCTTGCGCCGCGGCGAGGCGGGCGATCGGCACGCGGTAGGGTGAGCAGGAGACGTAGTCGAGGCCGATATTGTGGCAGAAGGCGACGGACGCGGGATCGCCGCCGTGCTCGCCGCAGATGCCGACCTTGAGCGAGGGCCGTGTCTTGCGGCCGCGCGCGACGCCGATCTTGACCAGCTCGCCGACGCCTTCCTGATCGAGCGCGACGAAGGGATCGATCGGCAGGATGCCCTTGGACACGTAGGTGCCGAGGAAGCTCGCGGCATCGTCGCGGCTGATGCCGTAGGTGGTCTGCGTCAGATCGTTGGTGCCGAACGAGAAGAACTCGGCGCTCTCCGCGATCTCGGCCGCAAGCAGACAGGCGCGCGGCAGCTCGATCATGGTGCCGACCTGATAGGCGAGCTTGGTGTTGGTGTCGCGCATCACGGCCTGTGCGGTGGCGTCGATGCGCGCCTTGACGAGGTCGAGCTCCATCTTGGTGGCGATCAGCGGCACCATCACCTCGAGGCCGACGGCCTTGCCGGTGCGCTTCTCGGCCTCGACCGCCGCCTCGAAGATCGCGCGCGCCTGCATCTCGGCGATCTCAGGGTAGGCGATCGCGATACGGCAGCCGCGGAAGCCGAGCATCGGGTTGAACTCCGACAGCTCGCGCGCGCGGTCGGCCAGGCGCCGCGGGTCGGTGTTCATGGCGCGCGCCACTTCCTCGACCTCGGCGTGGGTGTGCGGCAGGAACTCGTGCAGCGGCGGATCGAGCAAACGGATCGTGACGGGCAGGCCCTTCATGATCTCGAACAGCTCGACGAAGTCGGCACGCTGCATCGGCAGCAGCTTGGCGAGCGCCGCGCGGCGCGACTGCTCGTCCTCGGAGAGGATCATCTCGCGCACCGTGCGGATGCGCGTCTCCTCGAAGAACATGTGCTCGGTGCGGCACAGGCCGATGCCTTCCGCGCCGAACTTGATCGCGGTGCGCGCGTCGTCCGGCGTATCGCCATTGACGCGAACACCGATCTTGCGGACCTGGTCGGCCCACTTCATCAGCGTGCCGAACTCGCCGGACAGCTCCGGCTCGATCATCGGCATGCGGCCGGCGAGCACCTGGCCGAGCGAGCCGTCGATGGTGATGACGTCGCCGGTCTTGAAGGTGCGCGAGCCGATGCTCATGGTGCCGCGGCCGTAATCGACGCGGATTGTGCCGCAGCCGGAGACGCAGGGCTTGCCCATGCCGCGCGCGACCACCGCCGCGTGCGAGGTCATGCCGCCGCGGGTGGTGAGGATGCCCTCGGCGGCGTGCATGCCGTGGATGTCCTCGGGGCTGGTCTCGATGCGGACCAGAATCACCTTGCGTCCGTCGGCCTGAAGCTTGGCCGCTTCATCCGAGGAGAACACGATCTCGCCGGAGGCCGCGCCGGGCGAAGCCGGCAGGCCGGTCGCGATCACGTCGCGCTTGGCGTTGGGATCGATGGTCGGATGCAGCAGCTGATCGAGCGAGGCCGGATCGATCCGCGTCACCGCTTCCTTCTTGGTGATCAGGCCCTCATTGGCGAGCTCGACCGCGATGCGCAGCGCCGCCTTGGCGGTGCGCTTGCCGCCGCGGGTCTGGAGCATCCACAGCTTGCCCTGCTCGACCGTGAACTCCATGTCCTGCATGTCGCGGTAGTGCTTCTCGAGCAGCGTGTAGATCCGCGTCAGCTCCTTGAAGGCCTCCGGCATCGCCGCTTCCATCGACGCCTTGTCGGAGCCCGACTCCTTCCGCGCTTCCTCGGTGATGTCCTGCGGCGTGCGGATGCCCGCCACCACGTCCTCGCCCTGCGCGTTGATCAGGAACTCGCCGTAGAGCTTGCTCTCGCCGGTCGAGGGATTGCGCGTGAAGGCGACGCCGGTCGCCGACGTATCGCCCATGTTGCCGAACACCATGGCCTGCACGTTGACCGCGGTGCCCCAGGATTCCGGAATGTCGTGCAGCTTGCGGTAGGTCACCGCGCGCGCGTTCATCCAGGATGAAAACACAGCGCCGATCGCGCCCCAGAGCTGGTCGTGCGGATCCTGCGGGAAGTCCTTCCCCGTCTCGCGCGCAACCGCGTCCTTGTACTTGCCGACCAGCTCGACCCAGTCCTCCGCCGACAGGTCGGTGTCGAGCGTGTAGCCCTGGCTGTCCTTGAAGGTGTCGAGGATTTCCTCGAAGTGATGATGCTCGAAGCCGAGCACCACGTCGGAATACATGGTGATGAAGCGGCGATAGCTGTCATAGGCGAAGCGGCGGTCGCCGGACAGTTCCGAGAGCGCTTCCACGGTCTCGTCGTTGAGGCCGAGATTGAGCACGGTGTCCATCATGCCCGGCATCGAGGCGCGCGCGCCGGAGCGCACGGAGACGAGCAGCGGGTTCTTGGTGTCGCCGAACACCTTGCCGGTCAACTTGCCGACATGGTCGAGCGCCTTCTCAACCTGCGACTGCAACTCCTTCGGGTAGGTCTTGCCGTGTGCGTAGAAGTAGGTGCAGACCGAGGTCGGGATGGTGAAGCCGGGAGGCACCGGCAGACCGAGATTGGCCATCTCGGCGAGATTGGCGCCCTTGCCGCCGAGCAGGTCGCGCATCTCCGTCCGGCCCTCGGCCTTGCCGTCACCGAACGTGAACACCCATTTGCCGGCCTTGGCCGCAGCTGGCGCGGCCTTGGCTGGCGCAGCCTTGCTCGGTGCAGGCTTCAGAGCGACCTTGGCGGCGGCCTTCGGCGCAACTGGCTTGGTCGCAGCCTTTGAGACAGCCTTTACGACAGACTTGGCGGCGGGCTTCGCAGCCGGCTTGGCCACGGGCTTGGCAACCGGCTTAGAGGCGCTCTTAGGAAGCGCCTTGCGGGCCGCCGGCGCGGCTTTCGCCTTGGCGGAGGACTTTGATTTCGCTGGTATTTTCTTAGGCTTCGAGGCGGCTTTGGCCATAGCTTGCACACAACCTGCGAGAGGAATGGGAAATCGCGCGCCTTACACCACTTTGGGCAGGCCCGCGCAAGTCGAAGAGTTCCGGAAAATGAAGGCCTAGAGATGGAGCCACTTCAACAATCCGAGCCCGATCGCACCATTTATGATGAGAAAGATCGCGACGATGAGGTTGAGAAGCCGCGGCATGATCAGGATGAGCACGCCCGCAATCAACGACAGGATCGGCGAAATGTGGGCGACGGTGATGTGCATGAATTATCTTTCCGTGGAGGTGGGGCGAATCGCGGGCGGATCATAGCGGACCCGGTTCCGCGGGTAGAGACGCACTAGGGGTCGCACGAGTTCCGGGCTTCGCGAAAACTGCCCAAAAATGCCGCGAATGCGGCAAGGCATTTTCCGGAACATCGCGCGCGTCGCAGCATTGGCAACCGGTCGCGCCATTGGCGCCGGCTAAAATCATGTCGAAGGAGTTGCCCATGCGGAACAGGATTCTCGCTCTCGCCGCGCTTGGCGTCGCGCTCGGTGCGCCGGTTGCGGCACAGGCGCAAACAGGCATTACGGTTGGACGCGCGCCCGTCGTGGTCGACAGCGGCCCGACGATTGCGGTCGAACAGCGGCCAGCCTTCCGCGATTATGTCGTCGAACAACGTGTGCCGGCCTTCCGCATTCCGGATCGCGTGGTGGTCGGAGCCACCTTACCGGAGAGCGGCGTGACCTATTATGACGTGCCGCAACGTTTCGGCGCCACCACCTATCGCTACACCGTCGTGAACGGCGAGACCGTGCTGGTCGAGCCGCGCTCGCGGCGCATCGTCGAGGTGCTGGACTAGATCCTCGACGGACCCGTTCCTTCGAGCGAACCGGTATCCACTTCGCTCGAAAACGCATCGTTCAACTCGATGTCCGGCGCGTCAAATCAGGCTGACGCGTGCAGTGTTAAATCGGACATCAGGCCCCGCCCGGTCTCCCCCCTCCGGGTGGGGCTTTTTTGCGCTTCGTCATTCCGGGGCGCGCCATTTGGCGCGAGCCCGGAATCCATTTCTCTGCATCGCGCGCGGCACGATGGATTCCGGGTTCGCGCTTCCGCCTTCGCTCTTCGAGCTTCGGCGGACAAGTCGCGCGCCCCGGAATGACAGTTGCGTTTGGCCGCGCGGCCGCGCCTCAATCCTGGATCTTCGAGAAATCCGCCACCGCGCGCGTGGCGCTGCGGATCTCGTTCAGCAGCTTCAGGCGGTTCTCGCGCACCTTCGGATCATCGTCGTTGACGCGGACCTTGTCGAAGAACGCATCCACCGGCGGACGCAGCTTCGCCATCGCGCTCATCGCGGCGGCAAAGTCCTCCTTGGCGACGGCAGCATTTGCTTCCGCCTGCACCTCGCCGATCGCCTTGGCCAGCGCCTTCTCCTCGCCGAGGCTGTAGAGCGCAGCATCAGGCGCACCGTCGAACGTGCGTTTGTCCTTCTTCTCCTCGATCGAGAGGATGTTGCTGGCGCGCTTGGTGCCGGCGAGCAGGTTCTTGCCGTCGTCCGACTCGAGGAATTTACCGAGCGCCTCGACGCGGCGAACGATCATGAGCAGGTCGTCCTGGCCGCCGAGCGCGAACACGGCGTCAACGAGGTCGTGCCGGGCGCCCTGCTCGCGCAGCTGGACCTTCAGGCGGTCGGCGAAGAAGGCGAGCAGATCGCTCGGAAGCTTCTGTGCGTCGGCCGGCTTCACCGACAAGCCGGCGAGCGCGGACGCCGCCACCTTCATCAGCGACAGACGCAGTGCGTTCTCGGCGATCAGCCGGATCACACCCAGCGCGGCACGGCGCAGCGCATACGGGTCCTTCGACCCCGTCGGCTTCTCGTCGATCGCCCAGAAACCGACGAGCGTGTCGAGCTTGTCGGCGAGCGCGACTGCGACGCTGACCGGATCGGTCGGCACCCGATCGGCGGGGCCCTGCGGCTTGTAGTGCTCCTCGCAAGCCGCCGCGACGGAAGCATCCTCGCCCTGCGCCAGCGCGTAGTACTTGCCCATCAGGCCCTGCACCTCTGGGAATTCGCCGACGACTTCGGTCAGCAGATCCGCCTTCGCCAGATGCGCCGCGCGGGTCGTCTTGGCAACATCGGCGCCGACCAGCGGCGCGATCTCCGCGGCGAGCCGCTCGATGCGCTTGATACGCTCGGCCTGCGTCCCGAGCTTCTCGTGGAACACGATCTGCTCGAACTTCGGCAGGCGGTCCTCGAGCTTGGTTTTGAGGTCCGTCTCGTAGAAGAACTTCGCATCGGAAAGGCGCGCGCGGATGACGCGCTCGTTGCCGGCGATGATGGTCTTGCCGCCATCGGTCGCCTCGATGTTGGCCACCAGGATGAACTTGTTGGCGAGCTTTCCGGTCTTGGGGTCGCTGACGACAAAGCACTTCTGGTTGTTGCGGATGGTGGCGCGGATCACTTCCGCGGGCGTCGCCAAATATTCCTCTTCGAACGAGCCCATCAGAACGACCGGCCATTCGACGAGGCCGGCAACCTCGTCGAGCAGGTTCTGGTCCTCGACGAGATCAAAACCCTGCGCGAACGCCAGTTGCTTGGCGTCGGTTAGGATCGCGTCCTTGCGGCGCTCCGGATCGAGCACGACCTTCGCGTCCAGCAGCTTCGCCTCGTAATCCTCGAACCGGCGCACGGAAATCGCCGCGGGCGCCATGAAGCGATGGCCGTAGGTGGTCTGGCCGGCTTCGATGCCGTCCACCGAGAACGGCACGACATCGGGCTGTTCGGTCTCGGGCCCGAACGTCGCGGTGATCGCATGCAGCGGACGCACCCAGTTGAGCGAGCCGGGTTTTCCGGAACGCGCGCCCCAGCGCATCGATTTCGGCCAGGGGAAAGTGCGGATGACGACGGGCAGGATCTCCGCAAGCACGTCGATCGCGTCGCGGCCGGGCTTCTCGATCAGCGCGATGTAGAAGTCGCCCTTCGGATCGCGCTGGATCTTGGCCTCATCCAGCGAGTTCAGACCTGTCGCTTTCAGAAAGCCCTGCACGGCCGCATCGGGCGCGCCCATCTTTGGTCCGCGGCGTTCGGTCTTCAGGTCGGGCTGACGCGCAGGGATTCCGTGCACGGTGAGCGCGAGGCGGCGCGGCGTCGCGAAGGCTTTCGCGCCCTCGTAAACCAGACCTTCGGCGACGAGCTTGTCGGTGACCATGCGGCGCAGATCGTCGGCCGCCTTCGCCTGCATGCGCGCGGGGATTTCTTCCGAAAAGAGTTCAAGCAAAAGTTCGGGCATCAGGCCGCTCCGCCCGCTTCAGTATGTATCCAGGCTTCGCCACAGGCCTTGGCCAGCTCGCGCACGCGAAGAATGTAGCTCTGCCGCTCCGTCACGGAGATCACGCCGCGCGCATCGAGCAGGTTGAAGACATGGCTCGCCTTGATGCACTGGTCGTAGGCCGGCAGCGCCATCAGATGCGCCTCGCGCTTGCCATCCTTCCAGCCGGCGTCGAGATATTTCCGGCAGGCGGCTTCCGCCATCTTGAACTGCTCGAACAGCATCGCGGTGTCGGCGACTTCGAAATTGTGCTTCGAATACTCCCGCTCGGCCTGGAGGAAGACGTCGCCATAGGTGACCTTGGCGTCGCCGTCGCGGCCGTTGAAGTTGAGATCGTAGACGCGGTCGACGCCCTGCACATACATCGCGAGGCGCTCGAGCCCGTAGGTGAGCTCGCCCGCGACCGGCGCGCATTCGAAGCCGGCGACCTGCTGGAAATAGGTGAACTGGGAGACTTCCATGCCGTCGCACCAGCACTCCCACCCCAACCCCCAGGCGCCCAGCGTCGGGCTCTCCCAGTCGTCCTCGACGAAGCGGATGTCGTGCACGGCGGAATCGATGCCGATCGCGGCGAGCGACTTCAGGTACAGCTCCTGAAGGTTCGGCGGCGACGGCTTCATGATCACCTGGAACTGGTAGTAGTGCTGCATCCGGTTCGGGTTCTCGCCGTAGCGGCCGTCCTTGGGCCGGCGCGAGGGCTGCACATAGGCGGCGTTCCAGGGCTTGGGCCCGAGCGCGCGGAGCGTCGTCGCCGGATGGAAGGTACCCGCGCCCATCTCCATGTCGTAGGGCTGCAGGATCACGCAGCCCTGCTCGGCCCAGAACCGCTGGAGCGCGAGGATGAAGCCCTGGAACGAGCGTTCCGGGCGCATATGGGCGGGCAATGAGGCGTCCATCGTCAGATCAGGCTCTCGCGGGGGGTTTTGAATCGCGCGGGACCGTATCGACGGCGGGGATGGGAATCAAGGCGAAGGGGGGTAAATGGCGTCATTCCGGGGCGCCCGAAGGGCGAACCCGGAATCTCGAGATTCCGGGTTCGATGCTTCGCATCGCCCCGGAATGACGGCGTGTGGAAAGGCGCAACTAACCCGGCCGGTAAGCTCCGGTCACCGGATCCTGTTTCAGCGTCCGGATTTCCCCCATATGGGCGGCTTCGGCGACGCGTGAGAGACGCATCTCCTCCAGCTCCTGGTTGATCCGGACAGCGGTCTTGTAGGCCCAGCGGACCACGGCAAGCCCGCCCAGGACGCCTGCGAAAGCGACGAACGGCGGCATCTGTCGATCCTTGTTGAGTGCTCAGCCCCCACGCACATTCTTGCGCAGACCGGGCCGCGCCGCAATTGGCTCGGCTTCAAGTCTCCTTGGGGCCAAATGGCGCGGGAGGCCGTGCCCTAGAACCCGAATTTCGCCCAAATCGCGCGCGTTTCGACCGCCGAGATCAGTTCGTCCGGCAGCCCGGCCATTGATTCCAGGGCCGAAAGCTGGCCCGCGCCGGGCGATCTGCGCCCCAAAAGGCCGGACAGCAGCCCGGTCGGCTGCGCGATCACGGGGGTGAGAACCTTCTCGCCATAGCGGGCACGAAGAGTTGAGCGGAGATCGCCGATGCCGTCGGCGAGCCCCAGCCCGACCGAACTCTCGCCGGCCCAGTATTCACCGGTGAACAGGGTGTCGTCGTCGCCCTTCAGCCGCGCGCCGCGGCTCTCCTTCACCAGCGCAATGAAGATCTGGTGGATCTCGCGCTGGATCGCCTTCAGCTTGGTCACGTCGTCGGGGTTTTCGGGCAGGAACGGATCGAGCATCGCCTTGTGCGCGCCGGCCGTGTAGAGCCGCCGCTCGATGCCGAGCCGCCTGATTGCCTCCTGGAAACCAAAACTGCCGCCGACCACGCCGATCGAGCCGAGGATCGAGGACGGATCGCAGAAGATCTCGTCACCGGCGCAGGCGATCATGTAGCCGCCGGAGGCCGCAACGTCCTCGACGAACACCAGCACCGGCAGCTTCTTCTCCGCCGCCAGCTGCTTGATGCGCAGGTAGATCTGGCGCGACTGCACCGGCGAGCCGCCGGGCGAATTGATCACCAGCGCCACTGCCTTGGCGTTCCGCATCGAGAAGGCCCGCTCCAGCACCCGCGCGACACCCGCGAGCGACATGCCCGGGCGCAGTGGCGTCACCGCACCGATCACGCCTGACAGCCGCACCACCGGCACCACCGCCGTGCCAGGGCGGAAGCGCGCTGGCAGATATTGCATGAGCTTGTCGGCCAGGCCGGAACCCTCACGATCGTTCAATTGTTCGGCCATGCCATTACCCCTGATTAACCATTTCTTATCACGCGACTGTCATTGGAAGTGCCTGGAACGTGTTTTGCAGATTCCCTATTGGGAAGCTGCAATGAAGCAGCGGAGGAAACGCCATGAAGATCTATCTGCTGTTGATGTTGATCGGTGCGCTTTTCACGGCGATTCGCTTTACGTCCCCGCAAGAACAGCAGACGGAATCGCTGCCGCAGTAAGCCGTCACGGCTCCGCGAGCGGCAACACCGCCCTCCCTTCCAGAATATCCCTCACCTCTTTTTTAGGCACGTCTGACTCTTCGTTAAGCATGAGGCCCGGCAACAGGCGCGTCGGCGCCCTGCCGCCTTTGATCGCGCGCACCAGCACGCGGATCGCGGGCCGCCTCGCTTCGCCATGAACCGGCAGGATCGACAGGCTGCCGAAGCCGCGTGACAGCGCTGCCAAGACCTCGGCGATTCCATCCGCGCGCCAGATCAATGTCAGCACACCGTTCGATCGCAGGATACGCCGTGCTGCATGCACCCACGCATGCAGCGTCTCCTCCGTCGCCACATGCGCGGTGTGGCGCGCCTGATCCGGCGAGCCACGATGGCGCACCGGATCGTTGAAGGGCGGGTTCATCAGCACACGATCGACGCTGTCGGGCACGAGCCCATGTGCCACGAAGGCCTGCGCATCGGCGGTGACGTCGAGCACGATCGTATCGGCGGTAATCGCGTTCGCCACCGCATTGGCACGCGCCAGCTCCGCCAGTTCCGGATCGATCTCGACCAGGCTGAGCCTGATCCCCGCCACGCGCTGCGCCAGCGCCAGCCCGGCCGTGCCGATGCCGGCGCCGAGATCGACCACGCGGTCGCCTGCCTGGGCCTCCGTCGCCGCCGCGAGCAGGATGGCGTCATGCCCGGCGCGATGGCCGGACCGCTTCTGCTTCAGGCGTAGTTGCCCGCCGAGAAAGGCGTCCTCGGTGATGCCGGCCTCAATCATCGCCGCGCAGTTCGTGGCTGAGCCCGGCCTCGGTCAGGAGCTGCCGGGCCTCCTGGGCGTCGTCCTCATGGACCAGGATCCGCCGCGGCAAAATGCCAAGCGAGCCCTCGATAATGCTCATGTTCTGGTCCAGCACCAGATGATGGATATTGGCGCCGTCGAGCAGCGCGCCGATCGCCGACACCAGCACCATGTCGTTGGTCCGAACCAGTTCACGCAAAACGCAGGTCTCCTGCCTGAAAGGGGTTAAGCGGCAAATGTCAATGGTTCCGCAGCACTTGCCGCATGCGCCTCCAGTTTCTATTGTATTTCCATCAGAATAGCCCTTCCGGGGCAAATATTGGAGACCGGCGTGGCCGTCATCGTACCTTTCGAAACTCCCGGCGCGTCGATCGAAGAGCTGGTTGCCCTTGTCGCCGGAGACATGGAGCGCGTCAACGCCACGATCCTGTCGCGCACCGGCTCCGACGTGACCATGATCCCGGAGGTCGCCAACCATCTGATCTCCTCGGGGGGCAAGCGCCTGCGGCCGATGCTGACGCTCGCCATGGCCAATCTCGCCGGTTACAACGGCGACGGCCACATCAAGTTAGCTGCCTCCGTCGAGTTCATGCACACCGCCACCCTGCTCCATGACGACGTCGTGGACGAGAGCGAGATGCGCCGCGGCAAGCTGTCGGCGCGCATGCTCTGGGGCAACGAGGCGAGCGTGCTGGTCGGCGACTTCCTGCTCGGCCAGGCGTTCCGCATGATGGTCGAGGTCGGCTCGCTCCGCGCGCTCGACATTCTCTCCGCGGCCGCCGCCACCATCGCCGAGGGCGAGGTGATGCAGCTTGCGGCCGCCAAGAACACCGCGACCACCGAGGACGAATATCTCGCCGTGATCCGCGGCAAGACCGCCGAGCTGTTCGCCGCCGCCTGCGAGGTCGGCCCCGTGATCGCGAACCGCCCCAAGGCGGAGCAGACCGCCTGCCGCTCGGTCGGCATGAATCTCGGCATTGCGTTCCAGCTCGTCGACGACGTGCTCGACTATGGCGGCAAGAGCGCCAAGCTCGGCAAGAACACCGGCGACGATTTCCGCGAAGGCAAGATCACGCTGCCGGTTGTGCTCGCCTTCCGCCGCGGCAACGACACCGAGCGCGCCTTCTGGATCAAGGCGCTCGAGCGCGGCGAGATCGGCGATTCCGATCTCGATCACGCCATCGGCCTGATGAACAAGCACCGCGCGCTCGAGGACACGCTCAGCCGCGCCCAGCATTACGGCGCCATGGCGGTGGATGCACTGGCGCTGTTCCCGTCGTCGCCGATGAAGAGCGCGCTGGAGCAGGTCGTGGCGTTCTGCCTGGCACGGTCGCATTAGGTCTCGCGTTAGGGCATACTGCCAGCCACACCCTTCAGTATCGTCCCGGCGAAGGCCGGGACCCATACCGCGTGATCTATCGGTAGACGCGCGGTCTCCGTACCGCACGCCTACACCTTCACTACCGATCTTCGCCAAACTTCTCCCTGTGGTTATGGGTCCCGGCCTTCGCCGGGACGACGCTTGGTGAGATAGCGTCGCCGCCGCTTCGACACCGTCATTGCGAGCGCAGGCGCCATTCGCGCCAACCAGCACTCAACTTTCAGCGACGCCCTCTGACACTCGTAACGCACCCCAGCCGGGATGCCGCCCGGCCATTAACTTGCATTTTGCAAGCCACCATCCTACCTTCCCGCCATGCAGCCCAAATCCGCCTCCATTCTGGAATGCCCGGTCGGCCGCGCCGTGGAGACGGTCGGCGAATGGTGGAGCATTTTGATCCTGCGCGACGCGTTCCAGGGCGCGACGCGCTTCGACGAGTTCTCCCAAAATCTCGGGATCGCGCCGAACATCCTGTCGCGGCGCCTGGCCCATCTCACCGCGTCAGGCATGTTCGTCCGCCGCCGCTATCATGAGCGGCCGCCGCGTTACGAATATGTGCTGACGGACAAGGCGCGGGATTTCTTCCCGGTGGTCGCGGCGCTGCTTGCCTGGGGCAACAGGCATCTCGCACCGAAGGGCGAAGCCATTCTGCTGGCAAGCCGGGCCGATCGTCGTCCGTTCGATCCTGTCGTGGTCGATGCCGCCGACAGGCAGCCGATCACGCTCGACAATGCGGTCATCATCGCGGGGCGGGGCGCCAGCCGCGGGATGCGCAAACGGCTGGCTTCGCTGAAGGCCATGAACCCGGCCATTGCGCCGGCTGGAGACTGACATGCGTCGTATCGTCGTGACGGGAATGGGCGCGGTGTCACCGCTCGCCTGCGGTGTCGAACTGTCCTGGCGCCGGCTGCTCGCCGGTCAAAGCGGGCTGCGTCCCCTACCCGAATGGTCGCAGGCGCTGCCCGCGCGCATCGCGGGCCTCGTGCCCGACAAGGCCGGCGATGCAGACGGCGGCTTCGACCCGGCGCAGGCCGCCGCGCCAAAAGACCAGCGCAAGATGGACCGCTTCATTCTGTTCGCGCTGCTCGCCACCGCAGAGGCGGTCGCGCAGGCCAAATGGACGCCGCAGGACCCGGCCACACTGGAACGGACTGCAACCATCATCGCCTCCGGCGTCGGCGGCTTTCCGGCGATGGCGGAAGCGGTGCGCATCACCGAGCAGCGCGGCGTGCGCCGGCTCTCGCCATTCACGATCCCCTCGTTTCTCGCCAATCTCGCCGCCGGCCACGTCTCGATCAAATACGGTTACAAGGGACCGCTGGGGACGCCGGTCACCGCCTGTGCCGCCAGCGTCCAGGCGATCGGCGACGCCGCGCGCATGATCCGCGCCGGCGAGGCCGATGTTGCGATCTGCGGCGGCGCCGAGGCCTGCATCGACATCGTCAGCCTCGGCGGCTTCGCGGCGGCGCGCGCACTGTCGAGCTCCTTCAACGAGGAGCCGGGGCGCGCCTCGCGCCCGTTCGATCGCGACCGCGACGGCTTCGTCATGGGCGAAGGCGCCGGCATCCTGGTAATCGAGACGCTCGAGCATGCGCTGGCGCGCGGCGCCACGCCGATCGCGGAGATCGTCGGATACGGCACGACGGCGGATGCCTACCACATGACGTCGGGGCCGCCCGATGGCGACGGCGCGCTCCGCGCCATGGAGATCGCGCTACGGCAGGCGCGGCTGGAGCCCGGCCAATTGCAGCATTTGAACGCGCACGCGACGTCGACGCCGGCCGGTGACGAAAGCGAGCTTGGCGCGATCGGGGCGCTGTTCGGCCGCAGCCGCAGCATCGCGGTGAGCGCGACCAAATCAGCCACCGGCCATCTGCTCGGCGCCGCCGGCGGACTCGAGGCGATCTTCACCATCCTCGCCTTGCGCGACCAGGTCGCGCCGCCGACGCTCAATTTCGAAAACCCCGATCCCGGCGCAGACGGCATCGACATCGTCTCAGGTAGCGCGCGTCCGATGCAGATACGGCACGCCATCTCCAACGGATTTGGCTTCGGCGGGGTGAATGCCAGCGTGATCTTCCGCCGGATGGACTAAACGACAGGCCTTGCAATCGCCCCAAGCATCGCTACGACAGCAGGATGACCGACACGAATTTCTGGCTGTTCCTTGCCGCGGCATGTCTCATTGCCGCCATTCCAGGTCCCGGCATTTTCTACGTCGCGGCGCGGACCTTGTCCGAGGGGCGCGGCAGCGGCTTTGCCTCGACCGCGGGCACGGCGCTCGGCGGGCTGGTTCATGTGGTGGCCGGCAGTCTCGGTATCTCCGCCATCATTCTCGCCAGCGCCGAGCTGTTTGCCGCCGTCAAATTCGTCGGCGCGCTCTATCTGGTCTGGCTCGGCATCAAGACTTTTCGCAGCGCCGGCCGCGCGCTGTCATTGGAGGGCGCGCCCACCGGCGACAAGCACGCGTTCCGCGACGGCGTGCTGGTCGAGGCGCTGAACCCCAAGACCGCCGCGTTCTTCCTCGCCTTCATTCCGCAATTCCTCGATCCCGCGGGATCGAACCCCACGCTGCAATTCACCGTGCTCGGCGCGATCTCGGTGACGCTGAACACGCTCGCCGATGTCGTCGTGGTGCTGATGGCGTCCGCGACGCGCACGCAACTGATCGGACGGCCGCATCTGATGCGGCGTCTCACCCAGGGCTCCGGCGTCTTCATCGCGGGCCTCGGTCTCTCGCTCGCGCTGGCGCGGCGGCCGGCAAATGGCTAGCGCCCCGCAAAGCCGTTTCTACGAGTCTCACGGCCTGCGGCTGCATTATGCCGATTGGGGCAACGAGGGCGCGCCGCCCCTTATCCTGGTCCACGGCGGCCGCGATCATTGCCGCAGCTGGGACGTCATCGCCAGATCGCTGCAACCGCATTTTCACGTGCTGGCGCCCGACCTGCGCGGCCACGGCGATTCCGAGTGGACCAAAGGCGGCAGCTACGCGCTGACGGAATATGTGTACGACCTCGCCCAGCTCGTCCGCGGCGTCGCAGCGCCTCAAGTGACTCTCGTCGGTCATTCGATGGGCGGCATGGTGAGCCTGATCTTTTCGGGATCGTTCCCCGAGCAGGTCACGAAGCTGGTCGTGCTCGACGGCGTGACCATGCTGCCGGATGCACCAAAGCCGCCGGCGCATGAGCGCATCAGCAAATGGGTCGGCCAGCTCGACAAGCTGCACGACCGCACGCCGCGCCGCTATTCGACCCTCGAGGATGCCGCCGCGCAGATGGTGCTTCACAACAAGCGGCTGTCCCGCGACCTCGCGCTGCATCTTGCGACGCACGGCGCGCGGCAGAACGAGGACGGTACCTATAGCTGGAAGTTCGATCCCTACCAGCGCGCCTCCGCGCCGCATCGGCTCTGGCCGGACGATCACGTCGAACTCTGGTCGCGCATCGCCTGCCCGACGCTGCTGCTGAATGCCGGCGAAAGCTTTCTCGGCGGGTCCAGAGCGGCAGGCCTGGCGCGCTACTTCCCGCAGGCGCGTGTCGAGACCATCGCCGGCGCGGGGCACTGGCTGCAGCATGACAAGCCGCAAGAGGTGTTGGGTGAGATCAGAAGGTTTCTCGGGCTGCCTGAGGATTGCAGCGGCTAGCTCGGACCCGTAGCCCGCATGAGCGCAGCGACATGCGGGAAGCCGCAAGCGCGAATCCCGGATTGCGCTACGCTCATCCGGGCTACGCAGCATCCGTGAAGGCAGGTGTCGTAGCCCGGATGGAGCGTAGCGTAATCCGGGACCGCCGCAGCCGAACCATCCCGCATTGCGCTTCGCTCCAACCGGGCTACGGCAGTGTCGCCGGAGAAATACCTAGCTCAACGTGCCCGCATGCACCCACCAGCCGGGGTGATCGCGCCGGATCCTTTCCGCGGCAGCATGGGCCTCGGTTGCCGCGCCATAGATCGCAAAGCAGGTCGCGCCCGAGCCGGACATGCGGGCGAGCTTGACGCCGGCGGAGTCACGGAGCGCCTCCAGCACCTCGCCGATGACAGGTTCGATGCGCATCGCGGGGGCTTCGAGGTCGTTGGCGACGGTTTCGAGAACCTCGACCCAGTCGGCGATCGAGGCGCCCTCCTCCGGCCAGGCCGGAGCTCCGAGGACGGAGGTGGCGCCGACCAGCAGTTCGCCGTTGCGCAGGCCCAGCGCCTGGAACACGTCCTTGGTCGCCACCGGCACGCGCGGGTTGACCATCACGCAGGGCATGCTCGGCAGCGCGAGCGGCAGCAGCTGCTCGCCGACGCCGGTCATGTCGCAGGCGCGCGAGAGCAGGCACACCGGCACGTCGGCGCCGGTTGCGAGCGCAACCTTCTGGAGGTGGGGATCATCGAGCGACAGGTTGTTGAGCCGCGCCAGCAGGCGCAGCGCTGCCGCTGCATCCGCCGAGCCGCCGCCGATGCCGGCCGCGACGGGCAGCACCTTGTCGAGCGCAAAGGCGCCCAGCTTCAGGTTCGGCACGGCCTCGGCCAGAAGCTTGGCCGCCTTGAACACGAGATTGTCGGCGGTATCGCCGCACGCTGCGGCCAGAGGCCCGGTGGTGGCGAGCTTCAGCTCGCCGCCCGGCTCCAGCGTCAAACGATCGGCGCAGTCGGCGAAGGCGACCACGCTTTCGAGATCATGATAACCGTCGGCACGACGGCCGACCACGCGAAGGCTCAGATTGACCTTCGCGCGCCCCTCTTCAATCAACGCCGGCATCGGCGACACGCCCCCAACTTCACTCAGCTTAGCCGCCCTTGCCGTCGTCCTTCCTCTTCTCCGCCTGCGCGGCCGAAGAGTTCGAATTGTCGTCGGTCAGGCCGTTGGCGATCTTGGCCTCGATCTTCGGAAGCTCATCCGGCTCGGGCTTGAGATCGCGGGCGTGCGACCACTGGAATTTGGCTTCCAGCGTGCGGCCGACGCGCCAATAGGCATCGCCAAGGTGATCGTTGATGGTGGGATCCTCGGGCTTGAGATCGATCGCGCGCTCGAGGTTCTTCACCGCCTCTTCGTAGTTGCCGATGCGGTAGTAAGCCCAGCCAAGCGAATCGACGATGTAGCCGTCGTCGGGACGCTGCTCGACGGCGCGCTTGATCATCTTCATGCCTTCGTCGAGATTCACGCCCTGGTCGATCCAGGAATAGCCGAGATAGTTGAGGACATGCGGCTGGTCGGGCTGCAGCTCGAGCGCCTTCTTCATGTCGGCTTCGGCCTTGCCCCACTGCTTGGAGCGCTCCTCGCAGATGCCGCGATAATAGTACCAGACGCTGTTGGCCTTGTCGTTGCCGGCCGGCAGCACGTCGACGCCCTGCGAATAGGTCGCGCCGCAGTCGCCGAACTTCTTGCGGCCGCGCTCGATGTTGCCGAGCGCCATGATGGCTTCGAGATCCTTGGAATCCTCAGTGGTGACGCCCTTGAGGATCTTGATCGCCTCGTCGGTGCGGTCCGCGGAATCCAGATCGATGGCGAGCTGGATCTGCGCGTTGCGCTTCAGCGGCGAGGTCGACGGCACGCGCTCATAGACCTTGATCGCCATCTGCGGCCGCTTCACCGATTCATAGAGATCGGCGAGCGAGAGCAGCGCCAGCGGATGGGTCGGCTGGAGGTAGAGCGAGAGCTGGAGATAGACCAGCGCCAGATCTTCGCCGCCGCGGCGGGTCAGCGTCGCGCCGATGCCGTAGAGCGCCTCGGCAGCGCCGGCCTGCGCGGAATCGACCAGCGGCGGCAGCTTCTTGCCGGCCTTGGTGTCGCGCAGGCCTTCCACGATCAGCGGATGGCGGGCGAGCTTCTTGTCGAAGGCCTGGTAGACGGTGGTCGCGGCGGCGGAATCCTTGTTGCGCGACAGCCAGCGCGCATAGGCCTCGGTGACGCGCAGCATGGAATCGTCGAGCTTGTAGGCGCGCTCGAAGCGCGTGCCGGCGTCCTTCTCCTTGCCGGCGAGCTCGAGGATCATGCCGGCGTGGAGATCCTTGAACAGCGGATACCATTCCGGGCCGGCCAGCTTGTCGATGGTGGCGACAGCACCCTTGGAATCGCCGGCGCCATAGGCCGCCCAGCCCGACAGCAGCGTGGCGACGAGATCGGTGATGGGTCCGCGGATCGACTGGTTGATGTTGGTCTGCGCGGTCGCGTACTTCTTCAGCTTCAGATCATGCACACCGACGACGAGGCGCGCGACGCGGTTGGTCTTGTCGATGGTGAGGATGCGCTCGGCGAGCTTGACCGCCTCGTCGATGTCGCCGTCGGCGACCGAGGAGATGAAGGCACGGTCGAGCAGCTCGTTGTTCTTCGGATCGGTGCGGAGCGCCGAGCGGTAGAAGGCGGCGGCCGAGGCCGCGTCGCGCTCGACGCTGGCGTGGCGGGCGGCGAGATAGCTGCCGGAGGTCGTGAGCGACTTCAGATCGTTCCGGGTCGGAAACTGCGCCGCCGTATCGGACGGGTGATCCGGCGTCTGCGCCAGGACCCTGCCGGGGACCGTCGCGATCGCTGTGCCCATGAGGGCGATGGCGGCAACAGTCCAGCGGTTGAAACGAATTGAAAACATCAGGGCTCGCCTTGAGTTGGTAGTGCCTGGGTTTGCAGCAGAAAGCCGTCTCGCATGCGAACGCGGCCGGTGGCATCGTGACCCGGAACCGTCGGGTCGGACAATGCCGCTTTTGGCGGTTTACCGCAAGGATTCGGACCGGGCGATCGCCTCCGAACGCCCCAAATCGGACAAGAGCGCCCCAAGACGCCGCCACTATGGCCTTATCGTGGCCGCGACAGGTGGCCGCGGCCCGGTTCTCACGCGAACGTGCGGCAGATCACCCTTTGTGACCGAGTCCGCGCTGATTGGCCCGCCTTTACATCGCCTCGTAGTTCGGGCCGCCGCCGCCCTCCGGCGGAACCCAGGTGATGTTGCCGTTGGGGTCCTTCACATCGCAGGTTTTGCAGTGGACGCAGTTCTGGGCGTTGATCTGGAAGCGCGGGCCCGCGCCCTCCTCGACCCATTCGTAGACGCCGGCGGGGCAATAGCGATTCGAGGGACCGGCGAACACGTCGTGCTCGGAGGTCTTCTGGAGGTTCATGTCGGCAACCCTGAGATGGACCGGCTGGTCCTCCTCGTGATTGGTGTTGGACAGGAATACCGACGACAGCTTGTCGAACGAAATCTTGCCGTCCGGCTTGGGGTAGTTCTTCGGCGCGTGGCTCTTGGCCGGATCGAGCGTCGCGCGATCGGGCTTGGAATGCGACTGGGTGCCGAACAGCGATGCGCCGAACAGCGTGTTGCACCACATGTCGAAGCCGCCGAGCGCGACGCCGAGCACGGTGCCGAACTTCGACCACAGCGGCTTGACGTTGCGGACCAGGAACAGGTCCTTGCCCACGGAGGAGGAACGCCACGCGTTCTCGTACTCGGCGATCTCGTCATTGGCGCGATCGGCCGCAAGCGCCGCCGCGACGTGCTCGGCGGCCAGCATGCCGGTGCCCATCGCATTGTGAACGCCCTTGATACGCGGGACGTTGACGAAGCCGGCCGCGCAGCCGATCAGCGCGCCGCCGGGGAAGCTCAGTTTCGGCACCGACTGGTAGCCGCCTTCGGTGATGGCGCGCGCCCCATAAGCGAGCCGCTTGCCGCCTTCGAAGGTTCCGCGGATCGACGGATGGGTCTTGAAGCGCTGGAACTCGTCGAACGGCGACAGATAGGGATCGTCGTAGTTCAGATGCACGACGAAGCCGACGGCGACGAGATTGTCGTCGTAGTGATAGAGGAACGAGCCACCGCCGGTCTTCAGGTCGAGCGGCCAGCCGAACGAATGCTGGATCATGCCCTTCTGGTGCTTGGCGGGATCGATCTGCCAGACTTCCTTCAGGCCGATGCCGAACTTCGCCGGCTCGCTCTTGGAGTCGAGCGCGAACTTCGCAATGAGCTGCTTGGTCAGGCTGCCGCGGGCGCCTTCGGCAAACAACGTGTACTTGCCGAGCAATTCCATGCCACGGGTAAAGGAGTCCTTTGGCTTGCCGTCGCGGCCGACGCCCATGTCGCCGGTGGCGATGCCCCTGACCTTGCCCTCCTCGTCATAGAGCACCTCGGCTGCGGCGAAGCCCGGATAGATCTCGACCCCGAGCGCCTCTGCCTTGCGCGCCAGCCAGCGGCAGACATTGCCGAGCGAGCCGATATAGCAGTGATGGTTGTCCATCAGCGGCGGCATCATGAAGTTCGGCAGCTTGATCGCACCGCCGCCCGTCATCCAGTAGAAGCGGTCGTCCTTGACCTGCGTCTTCAGCGGGCAGTCGGAATCCTCGCGCCAGTCGGGAACGAGCTTGTCGAGCCCGGCCGGGTCGATCACGGCGCCGGAGAGAATATGCGCACCGACCTCGGAGCCCTTCTCCACCACGACGACGTTGAGATCGGCGTTGAGCTGCTTCAGCCGGATCGCGGCCGACAGGCCCGAGGGGCCGGCGCCGACGATGACGACGTCGAATTCCATGGATTCGCGCGGGGGAAGTTCTTCGGTGCTCATCTGATCTCAGCCCTTGAGACGGTCCTCGGTCGTTTGCGCCCTCTTGTTTCCGATTTTTCCGGGTAGGACAACCACGGAAATGCGTTCCGGTGGGATGCAAGGCGCCCCGAACTGATATAAAAGTCTGACTTTCCCATGATCCCCGAACCCGCCCCCACCGTCCGAGAGCTTCTCGCCTTCTATCTGGAGGCCGGTGTCGACTGCGCGCTCGCGGAGGAGCCGATAGACCGCCTGGCGGAAATGGACGCTCCGCCTCCGCTCCCGCGCGCAGCAGCGCCGGTCGAGGCGCCGCGGCCGGCCGCTGCGCCCACGGTGATCCGCGGCGAGGCCGCACCCGCCCCCGACGTCGCGATCGCCTCGGCACGCGAGGCTGCGCGCACCGCGCCGACACTGGAGGCCTTGCGTAAGTTGATGCAGGGCTTCGAGGGCTGTGCGCTGAAGCACACCGCAACAAGGCTCGTGTTCGCCGACGGCAATCCGCAGGCGCGCATCATGTTCGTCGGCGAGGCGCCGGGCCGCGACGAGGACATCGAGGGACTGCCTTTCGTCGGGCGCAGCGGCAAGCTGCTCGATTTGATGATAGGAGCCATAGGCCTCAACCGCACCACGGCCTACATCGCCAACGTGATTCCGTGGCGCCCGCCCGGCAACCGCACGCCGACGCCGCAGGAGACGCAAGTGTGCCTGCCCTTCATCCAGCGCCAGATCGAGCTGGTGAACCCCGACGTGCTGGTGACGCTCGGCAATCCCTCGACGCAGACGCTGCTGTCGACGCGCGAAGGCATCATGCGCACCCGCGGGCGCTGGTTCGACTATGAGACCGGACAGCGCACCATCCGCGCGCTGCCGACCTTCCACCCGGCCTATCTGCTTCGCTCGCCGTCCTACAAGCGGCTGGCCTGGCAGGATCTGCGGGCGATCGCAAAGGTGCTGGGGCAAAGCACGGTGTAACCGCATACACCGTCATTCCGGGGCGCGGCAAAGCCGCGAACCCGGAATCCATTCATCCACCAACTCTGCCGCTCGATGGATTCCGGGCTCTCGCTTCGCGAGCCCCGGAATGACGGCGTCTGTCGTTACGCCCCCTTCGGGCGCACGATGGCCCAGCCGATCCGCAGCAGCTGCTGGCGGCCGGTCACCAGCCATTCGAAGGCGCGCGGCACTTCCGGCACGATGCCCGGGAAGCGCTTGAGGATGTCCGGCGGCGGCGTGCCCGCGGTGTCGGAGGCGCGCCAGACCACGACGCCGCCGGTCTCGCTGAACTTGGCCGGATTGATCCACGGCGTGCGCGCGGGCTCGGCATCGATGAACAGATGCGGGCGGCCGGAATGCAGCGCGATGAGGCTCGCAAGCTGGGTCTCGCCGGCCACCGCGCGCAGGCGATGGTTGGTGCGGCGGGCAAAGCTGTCGTCGAAGAAGTCCGAGATCGCGCGCGCCGGCATCGAGGTCGCGATCTCATTGGCGCCGGTCCAGGGCAGGAACAGCACGGCGAGCACGACGCCGGCGGCGGGCGCCACGACGGCGGCGGCCCACACCGTCCGCAACATCCGCGCGCGGCGCATCGCGATGAGGTCGCCGGCCGCCACCACCACGGCAAGTCCCGACATGACCAGCACGACGCCGGCGCCGCCGACGACGGCATCGAGCCCGAGCAGGCCGGAGATCAGCACCGCGCCGAGCGCAGGCGCCAGCGCGAAGAAATAGACGAAGTTGTGCGCGAGCGGCTCGACCGGCGGCCGGTAGATGATCGGCGCTTCCTCGCCCTTGGCGACGAACAGGCCGCTATTGAGAAAGGTCAGCGCCGGGATCGCCGCGGCCCCGAGCACGAGCCCGCCGAGCAGCCAGACCGCGTGGATCGCGCGGGCGCTCAGCTCGGCGACCGCAGGCAGGGTCGGCAGGACAAGCGTCTCGGCGCGCATCAGCCAGACCGCATAGGGCAGCGCCAGCACGGCGACGACGATCAGCGCGAACAGCGGATCGAGCGCGCGCAGCGTGCGGCGGCCGCCGGCGGTCGCGACCGCGAAGACGACGAGCAGCAGGAGCAGGAAGACCGCCGCGGGCGTCGTCAGCAGCAAGAGGCCCGCCTCGATCGACCAGGCGAACCAGGCGTTGCCGCGGCGCTGGCCGATGATCTGCCAGGAATGCAGCAGCAGCAGTGCCCACAGCGGCCGCGCCAGCACCAGCGGGCCGAAATCGAGCGCGGGCGAGGAGAAGGCCAGCACCGTCATGGTCAGCAGCACGGCGAGCACGGCCTGCTGTGAGCCGACCACGGCGCGGGAGAGATGATAGAGCGCGATGAAGGTCGCGACCTCGCAGAGCTGGGCGAGGACATAGACGCCGAACATATGGCCGCCGGCAGCGCGATAGGCGATGTCGGCGAGCCAGACCGGCAGCGGCGGGCCGAGATCGGTGCCGACCTGGTATTCCCTGCCGAAGGCCAGGAGGGTCGCAAGGGTGCCGGGCGGGCTGCGATAGAACACCAGCGCCACGAACAGCCACATCGCGGCCTGGAGCAGCACGGCGATCCACACGATCAGCCGCGGCCGGGCGCGAATGAGCTCGATGACCAGGGAGGTAAACCGCATGCAACGCCCGAAAGATGCAGCCAACCCGTCCAGCCGGCCCTATTCGCTCACGAGTGTTTTGATAAAGGGTGCTGCGCGTCGTGGCAACGACCCTCTGCTCGTCATGCCCGGGCTTGTCCCGGGCATCCACGTTCTTTCGTACCGCGGCAAAGACGTGGATGGCCGGGTCATAGGCGAGCGGAAGCGACGCCGTCCTTCGGACGGCTATGCCCGGCCATGACGATGTGGAGGTTGCGGGACTAGACCCTAGAGATTCGCCGACGCGTCGACCTCGACGCTCGCTTCCACCTGCGCTCCAACCTCGGTCAGCGAAAACAGGTCCTGCACCGGCTCCACCGTCCAGGGCATGTGCTTGGCGCGAGCGGCGGCGACGGGGGCGAAGAAGCTGCGGTGGTGGACGGTCGGGCCGAGGCGGTTCAGCGCGTCGAGATGCTCGGGGACGCCATAGCCCTTGTGCTGCTCGAAGCCGTAGCCCGGGCAGTCCTGCGCCAGCGCGCACATCAACCGGTCGCGCGTCACCTTGGCGACGATCGAGGCCGCCGCGATCGACAGCACGATGCCGTCGCCGCCGATCACGGCCTCGCAGTCGCACGCCGTATCGAGCCGGTCGCGGCCGTCGACGAAGACGTGGCGGGGCGCCTCGGGCAGCGCCACCACCGCGCGCTTCAGCGCCCACAGCGAGGCGCGCAGGATGTTGTCGCGATCGATCCGGGCGGGCGAGGCGACGGCGACCGAGACCTGCGCTGTGGCGCAGATCTTGTCGAACAGCTTCTCGCGCTGCTCCGCCGTCAGGCGCTTGGAATCGTCGATGCCGCGCGGAATGCGGTCGGGGTCGAGAATCACTGCCGCCGCCACCACGGGACCTGCGAGCGGCCCGCGGCCAGCCTCGTCGCAGCCCGCGACCGGCCAGATGCCGCGCTTGATCAGCGCCCGCTCGCGGCGGAAGCTCGGCGGCGCGACGGCGATGACGCCTTTCGGGCCCGCGCTCTTGCCGGTCGAAGGCTTGGCTGCCAAGGCCTTTCCAGCCTTTGCAGGTGCTGCCTTGTTCGCAGCGTCCTTCTTGGGCGCAGCTTTGGCCGACGTCTTGGCGGACTTGTCCCGAATCATGGCCGGGATCGTGCGCAAGCGGCCTGCCCAGCGCAACCGGGAACCCCTCGCAATTCCCGTTATTCAGGTGAGCGACCTACTCGGCCAGATGCACCCGCCGGTCCTCGCCGACCTCGATGCCGGGCGCAACCACGACTTCCCAGGGATGGCCGTCGGGGTCGGCGAAATAGCCGGAATAACCGCCGTAGTCGGTCTCATGCGCGGCCTTCAGCAGCCTTGCTCCCTTGCTGACGGCGAAAGCCAGCACCGCATCGACCTCCTCACGCGCGCGGCAGTTCCAGGCGAGCGTGATGCCGCGGAAGGTCGTCGGCCTCGGCTTATCAGGCAAGGCCGCGTCGGCCGCGAGCTGGTCCCAGTGAAACAGGGCAAGCACCGGACCGCCGGTATCGTAGAAGGCGACGGCCTCGCCGGTCGCCTTCAGCCGGCGCGAAAAGCCGAGGGCATCATAAAAGGCGATGCTGGCACGAATGTCGCTCACACCCAGTGTGATGACGGTAAGCCGCGGCACCGGGACCGGGAGTTCCATGTTACGCCTCTTCCGCTTCCCGATCAGAACAGGCTGAGCTGATCGCCGTTCCGCTTCGGCCGCGCAAAGTGATCCATCGTCAGTCTTGCACGACGCTTGTTGAGCCCGAGCCTCTCGCAGGCGATCTCGAAGCGGCGGCCGATGGTCCAGGCCATCGGGCCGGTGCCCTTCATGCGCTCGCCCCATTTCGCGTCGTAGTCGCGCCCGCCGCGCATGTCGCGGATCAGCGTGAAGACGTGGCGATAGCGGTCCGGATAGTTCGCCATCAGCCATTCGCGGAAGAGATCGCGCACCTCCAGCGGCAGCCGCAGCAGCACGTAGGAGGCTTCCTTGACGCCGGCATGGGCGGCCGCATCGAGAATACGCTCGATCTCGGAATCGTTCAGCGCGGGGATCACGGGCGCGACCATCACGGTGGTGGGAATGCCGGCGTCGGAGAGCTGCTTCAGCGCCTCCAGCCGCTTCGGCGGCGTCGAGGCGCGCGGCTCCATGGTGCGCGCCAGCTTCGGATCGAGCGAGGTCACCGAGATCGCGACCTTGGCGAGGTTGCGCTTGGCCATGCGCGAGAGAATGTCGATGTCACGCACCACCAGCGCCGATTTGGTGACGATGCCGACGGGATGACCGGCGCGCTCCAGCACCTCCAGGATGCCGCGCATGATTTTGCGCTCGCGCTCGATCGGCTGGTAGGGATCGGTGTTGGTGCCGATCGCGATCATCCGCGGCTCATAGCCTGCTGCTGCGAGCTCCTTCTCCAGCAGCGCCGGGGCCTCCGGTTTGATGAACAGTTTTGTCTCGAAGTCGAGCCCCGGCGACAGGCCGAGATAGGCATGGGTCGGCCGCGCGAAGCAGTAGACACAGCCGTGCTCGCAGCCGCGATAGGGATTGATCGAGCGGTCGAAGCCGATATCGGGGGAATCGTTGCGGGTGATCACCTTGCGCGAGGTGTCGACCGCGACCGTGGTCTTGAATGGCGGCAGCTCTTCCAGGCTCTGCCAGCCATCGTCGAAGGCGACGCGTGCCTCGGCCTCATAGCGGCCGCTGGCGTTGGATTGCGCGCCCCGCCCTCGCCTGCGCTGCTTGTCGATGGCGACAGCGAGCTCGGGGAAATCAGAAGGCGCACCCGCCGGCTCGGAGGGCGCCGTGACCGGCGGGTGCTTGAGAGCATGAGAGGATGCTGGACTCATGAAGCCAAGATAGCACGCCGAAAGAACAAATCAAGAACAAGAACTAAAAACGTGAAAACAACCCCATGCAGAGTAGAAGCGCCCAAACTTCGGGCGCCTGCCTTTGACCTCACGCAACACCGCCCTCACCACGATCTCGTTTGATGCCGCCAAGGATCGATCGCGCCGGAACTCAGTTGGTGACGATCCCGGGTGAAGGTCGGCAGGAACATGACAAATCAACAACAATCGGCCGCCGCGAGCAGCGACCTCGATCTCCTCGATCGGTACTGGCGCGCCGCCAACTACCTCTCCGTCGGGCAGATCTACCTGCTCGACAACCCCCTGCTGCGCGAGCCGTTGCGGCCCGAGCACATCAAGCCGCGTTTGCTCGGCCATTGGGGCACAACGCCCGGTTTGAACTTCATCTACGCCCACCTCAACCGCGTCATCCGCGCGCTTGATATCAACGTGCTCTATGTCTGCGGTCCCGGTCACGGCGGGCCGGGCATGGTCGCCAACACCTATCTCGAGGGCAGCTACAGCGAGATCTATCCTGATATCGCGCGCGATAAGGACGGATTGCGCAAGCTGTTCAGGCAGTTCTCCTTCCCCGGCGGCATTCCGAGCCACGCGGCGCCGGAGACGCCGGGCTCGATCCACGAGGGCGGCGAGCTCGGCTACGCGCTGGTGCATGCCTACGGCGCGGCGCTGGACAATCCCGACCTGATCGTCGCCTGCGTCGTCGGCGACGGCGAGGCCGAGACCGGCCCGCTCGCGGCGTCCTGGCACTCGAACAAGTTCCTGAATCCCGCCCATGACGGCGCGGTGCTGCCGATCCTGCATCTCAACGGCTACAAGATCGCGAGCCCGACCGTGCTCGGGCGGATGTCCGACGGCGAGATCCGCAATCTGTTCCACGGGTTCGGCCACGAGCCGCTGTTCGTCGAGGGCGATGATCCCAGATTGATGCACCGGATCATGGCGGACGCGCTCGACGTCGCATTCGCCAGCATCCGCTCGATCCAGCGGCACGCCCGCGACGGGCGCAGAAAGGTCGAGCGGCCCCGCTGGCCGATGATCGTGCTGCGCAGCCCGAAGGGCTGGACCGGACCGAAGGAAGTCGACGGCAAGAAGGTCGAAGGTTTTTGGCGCGCGCATCAGGTGCCGGTCGCAAGCTGCCGCGAGAACCCGGCGCATCTGAAGGTGCTCGAAGACTGGATGCGCAGCTACGAGCCGGAAAAACTGTTCGACGCGAGCGGTGCGCTCATCGCCGAGCTCCAGGCGCTGGCGCCCGAGGGCAATCGCCGCATGGGCGCCAATCCGCATGCCAATGGCGGGGTGCTGAAGAAGGAGCTGAAGCTGCCGGACTATCGCAGCTTTGCCGTCGAAGTGCCGCAGCCCGGTGCCGTCACGGGAGAAGCGACGCGCGAGCTCGGCAAATTCTTGCGCGACGTCATCCGGCTCAATGCGCAAGAGCGCAATTTCCGCATCATGGGTCCGGACGAGACGGCGTCAAACCGTCTCGACGCGGTGTTCGAGGCGACCGAACGGGTCTGGATGGAACCGACCGAACCCTACGACGTGCATCTCGCGCAGGACGGCCGCGTGATGGAGGTGTTGAGCGAGCATCTCTGCCAAGGCTGGCTCGAAGGCTATCTGCTCACCGGCCGTCACGGCTTCTTCTCCTGCTACGAGGCCTTCATCCACATCGTGGATTCCATGTTCAACCAGCACGCCAAATGGCTGAAGGTGACGCGGCACCTGCCGTGGCGCCGTCCGATCGCCTCGCTCAATTATCTGCTGACCTCGCATGTCTGGCGCCAGGACCATAATGGCTTCAGCCATCAGGATCCCGGCTTCGTCGATCTCGTCGCCAACAAGAAGGCCGACATCGTCCGCATCTACTTCCCGCCCGATGCCAACACGCTGCTGTGGATCGCCGATCATTGCCTGCGGACGTACAACCGCATCAACGTGATCGTCGCCGGCAAGCAGCCGTCGCCGCAATGGCTGTCGATGCAGGACGCCGCCACGCATTGCGATGCCGGCATCGGCATCTGGGCCTGGGCGGGCACGGAAGACGCGGGCGCCGAGCCCGATCTGGTGATGGCCTGTGCCGGCGACGTGCCGACATTGGAGACGCTTGCCGCCGTCGACCTCCTGCGCAAGGCGCTGCCGGATCTGAAGATCCGCGTCGTCAACGTCGTCGACCTGATGACGCTGCAGCCGCAGGATCAGCACCCGCACGGCCTGTCCCATCGCGACTTCGACGGCCTGTTCACGCGCGACAAGCCGGTGATCTTCGCCTATCACGGCTATCCCCATCTGATCCACCGGCTGACCTATAACCGCACCAACCATGCCGGCCTGCATGTGCGCGGCTTCGCCGAGGAAGGCACCACGACGACGCCGTTCGACATGGTCGTGCTCAACGAGCTCGACCGCTACCATCTCGCGATCGAGGCGATCGAACGCGTGCCGGGGCTTGCGACCAGAGCCGCGCAGGTGAAGCAGCAGCTCCGCGACAAGCTGATCGAACACTCACGTTACGTGCGCGAGCACGGCGAGGACATGCCCGAGATCCGCGACTGGGTCTGGCCGGGCAAGCCGGGCTGACGCCATGCCGGCGTTCGAGGCGGTTCTCGTCCTCAACTCGGGCTCCTCGAGCATCAAGTTCGGCCTGTTCGAGATCTCGGCGGCCGAGCCTGCGCTGCTCTGCAAGGGCCTGCTCGACGAGCACGAGGCCAAGCCCCGGCTCGTCGTGAAAGGCCCTGCGGGCGAAGATCTGTTCGAGAAGCGGCGGGACGAGACCGATGCCGACGGCGGTCATCTGTTCGCCGACGTGCTCGCCTTCATCGACGACCGGTTCGGACAAGACAGCTTGCGCGCGGCCGGCCACCGCATCGTCCACGGCGGGCCGGATCATTCAGGTCCGGTCGAATTGACCGACGATGTCTACGCAAAGCTCGAGGCGCTGACGCCGCTGGCCCCGCTGCACCAGCCGCGCTGCCTCGCGCCGATCCGCACCCTCTCCGCGATCCGCCGCGCGCTGACACAGATCGCTTGCTTCGACACCGCCTTCCATCACGGACTTGCACCGCCTGCGAGCCGCTTCGCGATTCCGAGGCGCTATGAACAGCAGAGCATCCGGCGCTACGGCTTTCACGGGCTGTCGTTCGAATATGTCGCGGGCCGCCTCGCCGGAATCGCGCCGGAGCTCGTCGCGAGGCGCACCGTTATCGCGCATCTCGGCAATGGCGCAAGCCTCTGCGCACTCCGCAACGGCCGCAGCGTCGACACCACGATGGGACTGACGCCGCTCGACGGCCTCGTGATGGGCACGCGAAGCGGCACGATCGACCCCGGCGTGCTGCTCTATCTGCAACAGCACGAGAGAATGTCCGTCGAGGATGTCCAGCACCTGCTCTATCACGAGTCAGGCCTGCTCGGCGTTTCCGGCCTCTCCGCGGACATGCGCACGCTGCTCGCAAGCCGCGAGGCTGCAGCACGGGAGGCGGTCGATCTCTTCACCTTCCGCGCGGCGCAGGAGATCGCGATGATGGCGACCACGCTTGGCGGGCTGGACTGCCTGATCTTCACCGGCGGCATCGGCGAGCATGCGAAGGAGATCCGCGGCGCGATCGGTGAGCGCCTCGCCTGGCTCGGCGTGCGCATCGATGCCGTCGCGAATGATGAGGGACGCGAGCGCATCAGCGGCGGCGAGAGTGCTATCGACGTGTTCGTCATCCCAACGAATGAGGAACTAACGATCGCGCGGCATTGCGCGGAGGTGCTGCAAGCGATGAAGAGCTAATTTGATTAACGCGCGATGTCAGCCAACCCGTCATTGCGAGCGAAGCGAAGCAATCCAGACTGGTTCTGCGGCGGGATTCTGGATTGCTTCGCTTCGCTCGCAATGACGAAGAATGCGGCGACAGCGCGTGTCACAACGCACGATTCGAGTATGCGGAAGCAGACCCCTCACCCAGTCAGCCCGCGTCGACCAGCGGTGCTGCCCTCTCCCGCAAGGGGAGAGGGCACTGCAATGCGCAGCTCGCTCTCAATGCGTCCCCGACCATATCTGGATACACCCGATCGCGACCTCGATCAGGATCAGCACCACCACGGCGATCTCGAGGCGCAGCGAGCGCTGGGTGTCGATGATGTCGGTCAGCGCATTGGCGGTCTCGGATACGGCGGTGAGCTTGCGCTCGAGCGTGTCCAGACGCTCCTTCAATTCGTACTCGTCTTCGAGGCGGGCATAGAGGCGGTCGAGCTCGGGCTTCTCCCAGAGCACATCGGGCTTCTCGGCAACCGCGACGCGGCCCGCAACGCGCTGCTGCACCAGCAGCGCGTTGCCGATCAGTTGCAGAATGGCCCTGCGCCGGCGCGGCGTGCGGCCGCGCTCGGCGAGCTCGCGCGCGAACGGCTCGATGACGTCGAACACCGCCGCGACACGCCGTTCGTCGCGTGCCAGCGACGTGCTCTTGGCGAGCGCGTCGGCGACCAGAAGCAGCCGGTCGTCGGAGAATTTGGCGAGGCAGATCGGCCCGCCCGGCTGGATCGCCTCGGCGCTCTCGTCGTTGCAGAGCTGCGCCTGCGCGGTCTCCTCCTCATAGGGGCTGAATTCGCCGATCACACGCGGCTTCAGGCCGTCGATCAGCACCTTCTCCTCCGAAGGCAAAAGGCCGATCAGCACCACGACACCGTAGCGGAAGATCACGGCAAGGCCGGCATGGACGCGGAAGGCGGCCGGCGTCGACGACACCAGCGCGCCGAGCTCGAGGCCCGAGGCATTGATGCGGTCGCCCAGCATCAGCGCCCGGATCCGCAAGGTCGGCGCGGCGGCCGGCCTGGGAGATGTTGACGGCGCGCTAACGGCGAGTTGATCGGCGGTCATGCGAAGCTCTCTCCAGCACCGTGGATTGCCTGCTTTTCCCGTTCCCGGGCGTCGTCTCGCTCCGGATTAATACGGTCAAGGCGAAATTGCGCCGAAATATTCGGCAATATTGCCACCTCGCGCGGAACATCTTTGGATGCGATGGCGCTGTCAGGTTAGCTCCGGCAGTTTACCATCGAACAGCGAAGCCCCGCCGAAAAGTTGCACTCGGCATTGCCGCGTGTTTATGACAACATCATAACAAGTTACGCTTCTCCCGAAGTGCGGACATCGAAGCCTCAATCATGCTGAGCGTCATCATTCCGACCGAGGGCGTCGAGCAGACGGCGGTTGCAACTCTGGCCGCGCTGGTCCCCGGTGCCGCCGCGGGCGTCATCCGCGAAGTGCTCCTGGTCGACGGCACCCGCAACGGCGTCATCGAGCGCGTGGCCGACGTCGCCGGCTGCCGTTTCATCGGCTACGAGGGATCCTCGCAGGGCGCGGCGCTCGCCGCCGGCGCGCTCCAGGCCCGCTCGCCCTGGCTGATGTTCCTGCCCGCAGGCGCCGTGCTGGAAACCGGCTGGATCGATGAGACCACCCAGTTCATCCAGGCCGTCGCGAGCAGCGGCCGGGACCGGGCGGCAGTGTTCCGCTATGCCCGCTCGCCGTACACCGATACTGGATTCCGCGACGTGCTCCGCGCCGTGGCCCGCAAGCTGGTCGGCCCGCTCGGCGATCAGGGACTCTTGATCGCGCGCGACCATTACGACCGGATCGGTGGCTACCCGCCCCAGGCCCGCCGCTCCGAGGCGCGGCTGCTGCGGCGGCTCGGCCGCTCGTCCCGGACCATGCTGCGCAGCCGGATCGTCATGGTCGGCTGACGCCACCAAATACTTGCCAGCGTCAAATAATTATTTGACAATGGCAAGTATCGAGGTGACCCATGGCATTTGACGGGACAGACGACCACATCGCGGCGGTCCGCGCCTTCAACCGCTTCTATACCCGCAAGCTCGGCGTGCTCGACCAGCACCTTGGGCAAAGCCCGTTTTCCCTCAGCGAGGCCCGGGTGCTCTATGAACTCGCGCACCGCGACGATCTGGCGGCGAAAGAGATCGGAATCGAGCTTGGTCTCGACCCCGGCTATCTCAGCCGCATCGTCCAGAGCTTCGACGAAAAGGGGCTGATCACGCGAAGGCCCCTGCCCGCAGATCGCAGGCAATACCAGCTCAGCCTCACCGCCAAGGGCCGCCAGACCTTCGCCAAGCTGAACCTGAGCTCGCAAAATGAGGTCGCCGCGATGCTGGCTCGGCTTTCAGCCGGCGATGCAACGCGGCTCACGCAGGCCATGGCGACCATCGAGGCTGTGCTGGATCCACGTCGAAGCCAGCCTGCGGCCTTCATGCTGCGCAGCCATCGCGTCGGCGACATGGGCTGGGTCATCTCCAAGCAAGCCGCCGCCTATGCCGCGGACTACAACTGGGACATCAGCTACGAGGCGCTGGTCGCCGAGATCTGCGCGCAGTTCATCAAGAACTATGACGCCGCACGCGAACATTGCTGGATCGCGGAAGCCGGTGGAGAGCCGATCGGCTCGATCTTTCTGGTCAAGGCCACGGACGAGATCGCCAAGCTTCGCCTGTTGCAGGTGGAGAAGAAAGCGCGGGGGCTCGGTGTCGGCCGCGCGCTGGTCGAGCAGTGCATCCAGGGCGCTCGCGAGAGGGGTTACAGCAAGATGACGCTGTGGACGCAGAGCATCCTGCTCGCCGCGCGCGGCATCTATCAAAATGTGGGCTTCAAGCTCGTGAAGGAAGAGAAGCACCACAGCTTCGGGGTGGATCTGGTAGGCGAGACCTGGGAGCGGGATCTCTGATTTCGCTGCGGGCGCGATGCGCATGATTATGCCCTCTCCCCTTGCGGGAGAGGGCTGCGACGCCGGTAGACGCGGGCTCAGTTGGGTGAGGGGTTGTCTCAACGAGCACTGGTGTCCGCGGATAAATACCCCTCATCCGGCGCTTCGCGCCACCTTCTCCCGCATCCGCCTTCGCCAAGGCTTCGGCGGACATGAGGGGAGAAGAAAGATAAAGCTACACCGTCGCGCCCTGCGCCTTCGGCCGGCGCAGATGCTCGTCGAGGCGCGGCATGATCTCGACGAAATTGCAGGGGCGCGTACGGTAGTCGAGCTGGGCGGCGAGAATGCCGTCCCAGCCGTCGCGGCAGGCGCCGGGCGAACCCGGCAGGCAGAAGATGTAGGTCGCGCCGGCAACGCCCGCGGTGGCGCGGCTCTGGATCGTCGAGGTACCGATCTTGGCGTGGCTCAGCAGGTGGAATGCGATCGAGAAGCCGTCCATGCGCTTCTCGAACAAGGGCTCGATCGCCTCCGGCGTGACGTCGCGCCCGGTGAAGCCGGTGCCGCCGGTGGTGATGACGACGTCGACGCCGGCATCCGCAATCCAGCGGCGGATGACGGCGCGGATCGCCTCGACGTCGTCGGTGACGATCTCGCGCGCCGCAAGATGATGGCCCGCACCGGTGAGGCGGTCGGCGAGCGTCTGGCCGGACTTGTCGTCGGCGAGCGCGCGCGTGTCGGAGACGGTCAGCACCGCGATGTTCAGCGGGATGAACTGTTTTGCTTCGTCGATGGAGGCCACGACTTCACTCCTGTTTCCCCAGCCACCGCCGTCATCCTGAGGTGCGCGCCTCGAAGGATGGGCCGGGGGCACGTCATCCTTCGAGGCTCGCCAAGAGGCGAGCACCTCAGGATGACGCCACTACTACTGCATTCCCGGTTGCGCAATTGCGCATCATAGTTCGCGCTGCGCTAGGTCCGAGGCACAAAGTCCAGTGTACTACGACCCGCCGCCGAACGTGTTGCAGGCCTGCACCGTGCCCTGCTGGTAGCCGGTCATGAACCATTGCTTGCGCTGCGCGGCCGAGCCGTGGGTGAAGGAATCGGGCACGACGCGTCCCGTGGCCTGGCGCTGCAGCGTGTCGTCGCCGATCGCGCTCGCTGTGGTCAGCGCCGCGTCGATATCGCCGGCTTCCAGGAAGTTCGGACGCTTCTTCGCCTCGCGGTTGACCCAGACGCCGGACAGGCAGTCCGCCTGCAACTCCACCTTCACCTGGAGCGCGTTGGCCTCGGCCTTGCTGCCGGCCTGCTGCTGAAGCCGCGTCACGCGCGGAATGATGCCGAGCAGGTTCTGGATGTGATGGCCGGCTTCATGCGCGATGATGTAGGCGGTGGTGAAATTGCACGCCGACTTGCCGGAGCAGCCGCGGAAGCGCGTCTCGACCTCGCGGAAGAAACCGGTGTCGAGGAAGATGGTGCGATCCGGCGGACAGTAGAACGGGCCCATCGCCGACTGCGCCATGCCGCAGCGGCCGCCATTGGTGGCGTTGCGGAACAGCACGATCTTCGGACCGGTGTAGGACTGGCCGCTGGCCTGGAAGATCTCGCTCCAGCGGTCGTCGATCTCACCGAGGATGCCGGAGATCATGCTGCCCATCTCGTCGGTCGGCGCGCCGCGCTTGGCCGACGTCGACTGGCGGTCGGTCTGGTAGGTCGGCGCCTGGTTGCCGCCGGTGAGGATCTCGGCGCCGCCGATCAGGATGCGCGGATCGATGCCGAAGGCATAGCCGATCAGGCCGAGCACGATGATAGTGCCGATGCCGAGCCCGCCGCCGCCCATGGGCAGGCCGAACCCGCCGCCTCCACCGCCGCCGCCACCACCATCGTCGCGACGATCCTCGATGTCGTCGCTGCGGCGGAAATCATCGTAGCGCATGGTGGCTTCCCTCAGTCCTTGATGGCGTCAATTGGGGCGCAAATGCGCCAAAGTTCAACGCGCCACATACGTAAAATTTCCGTTGCCTTTATCAATATCCCGCTCGGCAATTATTGCCTAGTGCGACAGCATGCCGATGCCAGCAATTTTTTCCGAGGGTTGAGCAATTTTTTCCGAGAGAAATTTGGAGTCGTTTCGCGGCTCCAGCTGCTCCCGCAGCGCGAAGAAACGCGAAATACACTGTAAAACTCGGCGAATGCGAATAGCGAACCACGCACGACGCGCGATGCAAGGCCTGCACACGAAAGCGGCGGATTAAGTCGATTTTTACTTTGCGCCTTCAATGTAACGGCCAGTCGGTTGTTTGGTCCCGCGTCGCCGACAGCGTCGCCTGAGTCAGAGTTCTTGAGTCATGGTAGTGTCGCGTCGCGGGGCGTCTGCAAGGGCGCCCCGCACAAATTTTGAGTCTTCGTCGCATCGCATCATCCTCGGTGATTGCGTCGCCGAGATGTCGAAGCTTCAGGCTGGTTCGGTCGATCTGGTGTTCGCAGATCCGCCGTACAATCTCCAGCTCAAGGGCGATCTCAAGCGCCCCGACGAATCCCATGTCGATGCCGTCAACGACGACTGGGACAAGTTCGATTCATTCTCCGCCTATGACGATTTCACCCGCGCCTGGCTGCTTGCCGCCCGCCGCGCGATGAAGCCGTCGGCGACGATCTGGGTGATCGGCTCCTATCACAACATCTTCCGCGTCGGCGCGATCATGCAGGACCTCGGCTTCTGGCTCCTGAACGACATCGTCTGGCGCAAGACCAACCCGATGCCGAACTTCCGCGGCCGCCGCTTCACCAACGCGCACGAGACCATGATCTGGGCCGCGCGCGACGAGAAGGCCAAGGGCTACACGTTCAACTACGAAGCGCTGAAGGCCGCGAACGAGGACGTGCAGGCGCGTTCCGACTGGCTGATCCCGCTCTGCACCGGCGAGGAGCGCCTCAAGGGCGCCGACGGCAAGAAAGTGCACCCGACGCAGAAGCCGGAAGGCCTGCTCGCGCGCGTGCTGCTGTCGTCGTCGAAACCCGGCGACCTCGTGATCGACCCCTTCAACGGCACCGGCACCACCGGCGCCGTCGCCAAGCGCCTCGGCCGCTCCTATATCGGCTTCGAGCGCGACAAGACCTATGCCAAGGCCGCCGAGGCCCGCATCGCCGCGGTCGAGCCGCTGCCTGAGGAAAGCCTCGCCCCGTTCATGACCGCGCGCGAGGCGCCGCGGGTCGCGTTCTCCGAACTGATCGAGCGCGGCATGATCATGCCCGGCACGAAGCTGTTCGACGCCAAGAAGAAGCTCGGCGCACTGGTTCGCGCCGACGGCGCCATCATGCTGGGCGACAAGGTCGGCTCGATCCACCGCATCGGCGCCGTGGCGCAGGGGGCGCAGGCTTGCAACGGCTGGACCTTCTGGCACGTCGAGACCAAGAAGGGTCTCAAGCTGATCGACGAGCTCCGCGCCGAAATCCGCGCCGGCATGGCGGCGGAATAAGATCCTCTCCGTCGTCATTCCGGGGCTCGCGAAGCGAGAACCCGGAATCCATCGGGCTACAGCGTCGGTGGATGAATGGATTCCGGGTTCGCGCCCAGTGGCGCGCCCCGAAATGACGGCGGCAGTGGTTGAAAGCCGCCGCCGCCAGGACTAGATTCGTCCGATCAGCCCCGTCCTGACCGGTGGGCCCCATGCGACGACAGTCCGAGACCTTGCTGCTGGTGCCGCTGCTGCCGATCTTCCTGGTCGGCATGTTTCCGATGTTCCTGATCGCGCTGCTGGGATTTTTCGGCCTCGCCCTGTTCGGCGTGCTCGTGATCTGCGTAGGGCTCGCCAGCAGCAACGAGGCGCACGACAATTTCAATCACGACGTCATCGTGCATGGCTATTCGCGTGGATCGGAGCGATCGGCGCGGGCCTCCGACATGCATCTTGCCGCGCGGCTCGGGCTGCGGCTGGAAGCCGTCGGCGCCGGGATGATTATTGCGGCGGCGATCGGCCTTTGTTACGCCGGCTGATCTGCGCGGGGCGCAGGTATCGCCCGGCAAACTCTCCGGTTGCCCTCCCCGACGAGCTTCAGGCAAGAGAGGCCGGCCCCGCGGCAATGGTGCTGCGTTCGCTCTCGGCAAGAAACACTGGGAAGATGCTCGATGCTCAAATTCTATTTCAACGGTTCGCCGAACCCGACCAAGGTCGCGCTTTATCTCGAAGAGTCCGGCCTGCCCTTCGAGCCGGTGAAGATCGACACGCGCAAGGGCGAGCAGTTCACGCCGGAATTCCTCAAGATCAATCCGAACGGCAAGGTGCCGGCGATCGACGACGGCGGCACGATCGTGTTCGATTCGAACGCCATCCTGCTTTATCTCGCCGAGAAGACCGGAAAGTTCCTGCCCGCCGCCTCGTTGCGCGGCGAGACGCTGTCATGGCTGATGTTCATCGCCACCGGCGTCGGCCCGTATTCGGGCCAGGCCGTGCACTTCAAGCATTTTGCGCCGAAGGACCAGAACCACGACTACGCCAATAACCGCTATCAGTACGAGACCGATCGCCACTACAAGATTCTCGACGGCCACCTCAAAGGCCGCCGCTACATGGTCGGCGACAGCTATTCGATCGTCGACATGGCGCTGTGGGGCTGGGCGCGGATGGTGCCGTTCAAGCTCGGCGACGACGCCTTTGCGCGATACCCGAACGTGAAGCGGCTGGTGGACGAGATCTCGGCGCGCCCCGCGGCCGCGCGCGCGATCGCGTTGAAGGACAAGTTCACCTTCAAGGCCGAGATGGACGACGAGGCGAGAGGCAACATGTTCAAGCACATGACGACCAAGGTCGCCTGATCGCCCTACGCCTTCAACCCGGGTCCACGCGCATGCGCGTGGACCTTTGCTTTTGAAACGCCCGCGACGATCAGGCGGCGTGGACCGAGTTCAGGAATTTGGCGACCTCCTGCTTCAGCCGGTTGCTGTCTGAAGACAGCGAGCGCGCCGCGGAGAGCACCTGCGAGGAGGCCGAACCGGTCTCGGAGGCGCCGCGCTGCACGTCGCCGATATTGGTCGAGACGCGCTGGGTGCCGTGGGCCGCCTGCTGGACGTTGCGGGAGATTTCCTGCGTCGCCGCGCCCTGCTGCTCAACGGCAGCCGCGACCGCCGAGGAGATCTCCGACAGCCGCTCGATGGTGCCGCTGATTTCCCTGATGGCGCCGACTGATTGCTCGGTGGCGGCCTGGATGTTGGAGATCTGCTGGCCGATCTCGCCGGTGGCCTTCGCGGTCTGCTCGGCCAGCGCCTTGACCTCGGAGGCAACCACGGCAAAGCTGCGGCCGGCCTCGCCCGCGCGCGCCGCCTCGATGGTGGCGTTCAGCGCCAGCAGATTGGTCTGGCCGGCGATGGTGCTGATCAGCTCGACCACGTCGCCGATGCGGGCGGCGGCCTTGGAGAGCTCGCCGACCCGGTCGTTGGTCCTGCTCGCCTGCCCGACGGCCTCGCTGGCAATCCGTGCCGATTCCTGCACCTGGCGGGCGATCTCCGACACCGAGGAGGAGAGTTCTTCTGTCGCGGACGCAACCGCCTGCACGTTGGACGAGGCTTCCTGGGAGGCGCTGGCGACCTCCGTCGACAGGTCCTGGGCTCGCGAGGCGGTCGTGGTCAGCGTGCCGGCCGAGGCCTCCAACTCGTTCGACGCCGACGACACGGTGTCGACGATCTCGCCGACCGCCTGCTCAAACTGGTCGGCGAGCCGGACCATGTCTTTCTTGCGGCTCTCCGCCTGCCGCGCCTCGACCTCCACCTGCTCCGCGCGCAGGCGCTCGGTGTCGACCATGTTGTTCTTGAACACCTCGATCGCCTTGGCCATGTCGCCGATCTCGTCGGCCTTGCCGCGGCCGGGAATCTCGACCTCGAGATTGCCGCCGGCGAGCAGCCCCATCGCGCGCGTCATCGAGGTCAGAGGACCCACGATGCTGCGGGCGATCAGGAAGGCGACGATCAATCCGAACAGGACGGCGAGGCCGCCCGCGACGGCCTGCACCGAGGTCGTGCCCTCGATCACGGCTTCGGCGGTGGTGCGCGAGTCCTTGTAATCCTTCTTCAGGGCGGTTTCCGCGACCTTGAGCTTGCCGATGCTCTCGACGACGAGCGGGGCGAGGTTCTTGTGGTAGATCTCGTCGGCCTGGAGCATCGCGGCCGAGGTCGTCTCGAACGCCGATTTGTAGATTCCGAGCGAGGTCTTCACCGGCGCGAGTGTGGTGCGCAATTCCGTCGCCTGCGGGCTCTTTTCCAGCGCCGTGAGCCGCTGCATGGCCCTGTCCACATTCGTCCTGAAGTTGGCAGGCCCCTTGGTGTCGCGCAGGGCAAGGAAACGCCAGTTTGCGATTTGGACGAGAAGGAGCCTGGATTCGAGGTCCGCAACGAGGGCCGCGGTGTCTTCGTCAACGGCCGCGCGCGCCGCATCGACCAGCTTGCCCATCTTGACGGTCAGCTCGTCGCCGCTCGGCAGCAGCGTCGCCTTGCCCGTTCTCGCCTCGTTGACGGCGTCACCGAGATTGTCACGCAGGCTTCGCATCCTGGCGATGTCGGCGATCAGATCGTTGTAGAGCTTGCGCCGCTCCTCGGAGGCCGTCCCCTTGGCCCCGACCTGCAACAGCTCGGTCGCCGCGGTTTCCCGTTCCGAAGCTTCCTTCATCGCAGGTTCGCTGGCGTCGTAGATGTAGCGCAGATTGGCCCGCTGGATCGCCTGGAGATGGGTCGAGATCTCCAGAACCCGCGCCGTGCTGTCCGAGAACGCCGAGAGTTTTGCGACCTGATCCTGCACGGCCCGCAAGTTCCAGACGGCGACCACCGCCATCACCAGACCGACCGCCACCAAGGCCATGAAGCCTGCGTACAGGCGTCCCCTGATCCGCAAACGAAATTTCGGCATTCCCACTGTCCACCCAGATGCATGTGAATTCGAGCGGCCGAACGTCCGGCGATCGTCACCGGCCACCCTGGCAGCCGCGAGTCGCTTCTCGGCGACCTGCGCTGCACCGCGACACAATGGAGGACACTCGTTAATTGAACCTTCTGATTCTTCGCGCCTGCGCGCACAGGCCCGCACAAAACCTGCTGATTTTGTCGGCAGTTGCGCAAGGTTTTGGCGCAAGGCCCGCAGGCGCATGCAGATCGCTGCATGCGCCGCCCCGGTGGACGTTCGTCACGCCGCCCCTGCGTCATTTTGCCGGGCGTTCTCGACCGCTTCCAGCGGAGCCGAGGCAACGCGCCGCGTCCCTTCCGATCCGATTTTCGCGGCGATCTTATGCAGCTCGTATGCAATCTCCGACCGGGACATCCCACAGTCCTGCAGCTCCCGTTCGGTCATGGCAGCGAACTGACACCGGGCCCGGGACCGCTCCCGCCGGACCCGCATGATCTCCACCAGCGTCCGCCAAGCCCGCACGACCATCGACGGCCGTGACGGACCGGGTCGGTCGGCGGACGCGACGTCGTTCGATCCGGTCAGCTCGCAGCCCTCACGGGTGTTTGCGGAAACGGGCCGAGCGCCCTCTCGGTCAGGATCGAGTCGCAATATTCCCGGATCTCCTTGATCTTGCCGTCCTCCAGGCGAAACACCAGGCAGTAATCGTTGTCGTAGCGCACGCCTTCCGGCGTGACGTTGTCGCCCTTGGCTTCGACCACGACGATGTCGCCATCGGCGATGAAGCGGTGGGCAACGGTGCGCGTCCGGTCGCGCAGGCGGGTGCGCACATAGCCGTGCAGATCGTTGAGGATCGCCTCCTTCCCTAAGAAGGTGCGCGACCAGGAATATTGGCCGGTCACGACCCATCTGGCGTCGTCGGCGAGGCTGGCGGTGAACAATGCGCGGTCGCGCGCGGAAGGATCGGGGTTGGCGGCGGCGGCGAAAATATCCTGCATCAGTTTCTTGTTGGCAGCAGTGCTCATGGCGGCATCTCCGTGTGTGGCCTCGTGGAGATCATCGTCCGCCGATCAGCATTCTTCAAATCGATAGCGAATATGATATCTATTCACCTCATGAATTTGAATTCGCTTGACCTCAATCTGCTGACCGCACTCGACGCGCTGCTGCGCGAGGCCAATGTCAGCCGCGCGGCCATGAGGATCGGCCTGTCACAGCCGGCGACGAGCCACGCATTGCAACGCTTGCGCGACATCTTCGGCGACCCGCTGCTGGTGCGCACCGGCGCGCGCATGGAGCTGACGCCGCGGGCGCAGGGCCTGCGCGCGCCGCTGGCACAGGCGCTCGATCAGGTGCGCGGGCTGTTCGTGCCGGATGAATTCGACGCCGCGCGCAGCGAGCGGCAATTCCGCCTGATGATGCCGGATCTCGCGGTCGAGCTGTTGATGCCGCCCCTGATGGAGAAGGTGACACGCCTTGCGCCCAACGTCCGCGTCGACGTCGTGCCGTGGCGGGGACCTGCGATCTTCCACGCCGAGTTCGCCCGCACCATCGACCTCGTGATCTCGATCGGCAACGCCTTCAAGGGCTTTCACCGCCAATTGCTCTACACCGACAGCGATGCGCTGGCGGTGCGGCGCGGCCATGCCATGGGAGCCAAGCTGAAGCGGCGCGAGACGTTCCTGGCCGCGCGCCATGTCGGCGTGATCATCCGCGGCAATAGCGAGGATCTGATCGACACCTGGCTGCGAGCCAAGGGCATCGAGCGGCACATTACCCTCGTCGTGTCAGGCTATCTCGAGGCGCTGCACGTCGCCGCCCGCACCGACCTCGTCGCCTTCGTGCCGCGCCGGCTGATCGCGGCGCTGTCGAAGCAGCTCGGCCTGGTCGCGGTGACCCCACCGCTCGACCCCGGCATCGACGAGCAGTTCATGTTCTATCCGACGCGGGCGCAGATGGACCCCGGCTCGATCTGGCTGCGGCGGCTGATGCTGGAGACGGGACGGGAGCTGGAGAAGCGGAAGGCTGGGTAGGACGTCGCTTCAAAACATTCGGTGTCGTCCCGGCGAACGCCGGGACCCATAACCACAGGAAGGAGTTTGGCGAAGACCCGTCGTTCGGTACTCCTACCGAACGCGGTCGATAGATTCCGCGATATGGGTCCCGGCGTTCGCCGGGACGACAGCGGAATTCGTGGCCACGCTTACGCTTGTCCGGGACGACACCGGGTTTGTTACGCCTTCTGCGCGTCCATCACCTTGCGTACCGCTGGCCGGTCTGACATCCGCTTGAAGTGATCGGCGATCTTCGGCGTGGCGTTGATGTCGACACTGTCGCCTTCGAGCCAGGTCGACAGCGTGTAAAGATAGGGATCGCAGATCGTGAACTGATCGCCCATCACCCAGGGTCCCCTGAACATCTTCTGTTCGATCAGGGCGAAGCAGGCAGCCATGGTCTTCGGGACCATCGCCTTCATGTCGGCGAACGAGCTCTCCTGTGTCGCCCAGCGCGCACCGCGCATCTTGTGCGCATGGTTGATGTGCACGGTCGAGCAGAGATAGGAGTTGAACGACTGCACCTGGGCGAAGTCGAAGGGATCGTCGAGCGGCGCGAGCTTCACCTTGGGAAAGGTCTGCGCGATGTAGGCCAGCATCGCCGGCGTCTCGGTGAGGACGCCGCGGTCGGTCACCAGCGCGGGCACGCGGCCTTTCGGGTTGATGGCGAGATAGTCCGGGCTGTTCTGCTGATTGTCCTTGAAGCTCAGCCGCTCGGCCGCGTAGTCGGCGCCGGCCTCTTCCAGGGTGATGTAGGTGGCGAGCGCACAGGTGCCGGTGGCGTAGTAGAGCTTGAGCATGTCGGACCTCATGGGAAAATTGGAAACTAACGGCTGCCGGCCCTGAGGTCCATAGCACGACATCCTCTTCGCAGTTGCCCACATCCGCCCGCCTGTGCCAAGACGCACACAATTGGAGGGGTTTTTGTCATGACCGTACTCATCGCCGGTGGCGGCATCGGCGGGCTGACGCTTGCGCTCAGCCTGCACGGAATCGGCGTTCCCGTAAAAGTGTTCGAAAGCGTCGCGGAACTGAAGCCGCTCGGCGTCGGCATCAACGTGCTGCCGCATGCGGTGCGCGAGCTGATCGAGCTCGGGCTGATGGACAAGCTCGATGCCAGCGGCGTGCGCACAAGCGAGCTCGCCTACTTCTCCAAGTACGGCAAGCCGATCTGGAGCGAGCCGCGCGGGCTGGAGGCCGGCTACAAATGGCCGCAATTCTCGATCCATCGCGGCACGCTGCAGCAGCTCCTGCTCGACACCGCGATCGGGCGGCTCGGCCGCGACAACATCCTCACCAGCCACCATCTGACCGGCTGGAGCGAAACCGCCGATGGCGTCCGCGCCGATTTCATCGACAAGGCGACCGGCAGGGCCGCAGGCACTTACGAAGGCGCGATCATGATCGCAGCCGACGGCATCCATTCCGCCGCACGAGAAAAGCTCTATCCCGATGAAGGACCGCCGATCTGGAACGGCCGCATCCTCTGGCGCGGCGTGACACCGGCAAAGGCATTCCTCACCGGCCGCACCATGATCATGGCCGGGCACGAGATCCTGAAATTCGTCTGCTATCCGATCAGCAAGGTGCCGGATGCGGCGGGCAACCATCTGATCAACTGGGTCGCCGAGCGCCACATGCCGCCGACCTATCAGTGGCGGCGCGAGGACTATAACCGCACCGCGCGGCTCGAGGAGTTCTTGCCGTGGTTCGAGAGCTGGCAGTTCGACTGGCTCGACGTGCCCGGCCTGATCCGGAACTGCCCGCACGCCTATGAATATCCGCTGGTCGACCGCGATCCGGTGTCGCGATGGACGTTCGGCCGCGTCACGCTGATGGGCGATGCCGCGCATCCGATGTACCCGATCGGATCGAACGGCGCCTCGCAGGCGATCCTCGATGCCCGCGTCATCACCCGCGAGATCCTGGCACATGGCCCGACGCAGGCAGCGCTGCTCGCCTATGAAGCCGAGCGGAGGCCCGCGACCACCGACCTCGTCCTACTCAACCGCAAGAACGGCCCCGAGCAGGTGATGCAGCTCGTCGAGGAGCGCGCGCCCGACGGCTTTGAGGTCGTCACCGACGTGCTGTCGCAGCAGGAGCTGGAAGACATCGCCGCCAACTACAAGCGCGTCGCGGGGTTCCAGGTGGAAGCGCTGAATGCCAAGCCGCCGATCGTGCCGCGGCACGCCGATGCGAGACGCGCGAGCACCTAGGTCGTTGCCCCACACTCCGCCATGCCGTTGACGGGCGCGCGTTACGCGGAGCGACGGCCGCCCAACGTCGACGACATCCGCTTAAGCTTGTTGATGGCGCGGATAGCGTAACCGAACCCGACGGGATTGGTCTGGCGCAAGAAGGCGACTTTTCTCACATAGTCTTCGATGTGCCATTTGGCGTGCGCACCGTCGCGGAAAAAGACAACGTCGCCGACACCGTAGCGTTTCGGTGGCATTCCATCGCTCTCGATCACCGCTGATCCTTCGAGGATCATGATCGTCTCGTCCAGATCGTAGTACCAGTTGAACTTGCCCTTGGTGCAGGACCAGATCAGGGTGGTGGCGGTGCCGCACGCGCTGGTCGACAGCAGGCGCGAGCTCGCTTCGGGCTTTCCTTCAATGATCCAGGATGGCTCAATCGGAGACGATTCAAGATCGACGTTGCAGTGGCCGGTCTCAATAAGCGCAAGCGGCATGACTCACCTCAAGGCCTCAAATAAAGAAATAAAGCGCGGCTTGAAAAATCATCCCGTTCAATTTTGTGAATTTTTTATCGGGGCATCTATACTCAAAGCTTCCGCGGAAAATATGAATGGGCCAATTTGCCGCAAGCAAGGTCGATCATGCGTCGAACATCGCGATTCGCCTGCGGATTTCGCGCTTCCACCCTGTTCCTTTCCGACTGCGACAATATGCGCCAGTCCAATACTCGCGATGCTAGAATTGGTCGATCCGCACTCCATTGCGCACAAGTAATTCGCTAGCATACTATCAAATTGCACGCGCCGGTAGATATTATCCGCTTCCATGCTGACGCAACGCGCACTTCACCCTATTCGAGCAGCATAAAGAAGCCCCACCACACCGGTATCAGCGCACCACCCGCGCCGCTTCCAGCAGCCGCTCGCTCGCTGTCGCGGTGGCAAGCACGGTGCCATCCTCGGTCATCAGCTTGGCCTCGACGAAGGCGACAGTCTTGCCGAGTTGCGTCACCCTGGCCTCGGCGATGATCGGGCCGGGCTTGGCAGGGCTGAGGAAATTCACGGTCATGCTGATGGTGGTGGTGTAGAGCCGGCCCTCGCTCATCACCAGCACGGCGGGGCCCATGGTGTCGTCGAGCATGGCCGAGAGCATGCCGCCCTGGATGAAGCCGGCCGGATTGCAGAATTCGGGCTTGCCCTCGAAGCCAAGCTTGATCCAGCCCTCCTCCGGACGGGCATCGAGCAGGCGCCAGCCCAGCAGCTCGGCACAAGGCGGCCTGGGAAAGTTGTCGAGCGCGGTCTTGACCATCGGGGAGCCTCCGTGTCGCCCCTGTTAACGCGGCCCTGCTGCCAGCATGGTGTCAGGAGGATGCGGCCGGCGGAAGGTCCAATCCGTGCGCGATCACCTTGCGCATGACGTTCGGCAGTGCTTCCCCGGCCAGCGTCGCGATCGGCACCCAGCGCATGCCCGCTGGTGCCCGCGTGCGGGCTTCGGCCTTGGCGGTATAGACCACCAGTTCCAGCGGAAAATGCGTGAAGACATGGGTGACGACGCCCACCCTGCGCTGCCAGCGCGACAGTCCCTTCAGCGCGGGCGCCTGCCGCTTCGCCGTCGCGTCCTCCTGACCGGCGAGCCAGTCCGAGCCCGGCACTTCCGTCATGCCGCCGAGCAGACCCTTTTCGGGCCGGCTGCGGACCAGCAGCTCTTCGCCGCGCGTGACGACGAAGGCGGCGCCCCGCCGCAACGTCCCGCTCTTCTTCGGCGCCTTGCGAGGAAACGTCTCCTGCGTTCCCTGTGCCCGCGCCAGGCAACCCGCATTGAGCGGACACAGCGAACAGGCCGGCTTCTTCGGCGTGCAGATCGAGGCGCCCAGATCCATCAGCGCCTGCGCGCTGTCGCCCGCGCGAGACTTCTCGTCGCCGGCGCGAGAGACGGCAAGGAGCGTCGCCGCCAGTTGCTGGATCAGCGGCTTGGCCTGCGGCAGCTCCTCCTCGACCGCGAACAGGCGCGACACCACGCGCTCGATATTGCCGTCGACCGGCATGGTGCGGCGATCGAAGGCGATCGCGGCGATCGCAGCTGCGGTGTAAGGCCCGATGCCCGGCAGCGCGCGCAGCCCCTCCTCGGTGGCGGGAAAGGCGCCGCCATGCTCGCGCGTCACCGCGACTGCGCAGGCATGGAGATTGCGCGCACGGGAGTAATAGCCGAGCCCGGCCCACATCCGCAGCACGTCATCCTGCGAGGCCCGCCCCAGCGCGGTGACGTCAGGCCAGCGCGCGACGAATTTTTCGAAATATGGCCCGACCGCCTTCACCGTGGTCTGCTGGAGCATGATCTCCGACAGCCAGACCCGGTAAGGGTCCGAGGCCTCACCAGGCGCCGCCCGCCACGGCAGGCGGCGGCGGTGGCGGTCGTACCATTGGAGGAGTAGCGTCGGACGCGACGACACTTCCGGCTGCACTGGTTCCGGCTTGGCCTTGAGGGCAGATCTGGGGCTCATCCTCTCAGTGTAACGACGTCACGCCAATCTCTCCACGTCATGCCCGCGCTCGTCGCGGGCATCCACGTCTTTCTTCCGCGAAGAACGTGGATGGCGGGACATAGGCGAGCGGAAGCGACGCCGTCCTTCGGACGGTTATGCCCGGCCATGATAGCGAAGCGCCTGTGGCTTGCGCTTCGAGGTGGTATAAGGCCCGATGTCCAAATTCCCCCCAAAGCCGGGCCCCATCAGCGCCAAGCCGCTCTCGCTGCTGCTCAACGACGTCTTCGCCGAGGCCTATGCCAAGCAGGGCTTTGCCGCGCGCGAGCTGGTGACGCGGTGGGCGCAGATTGCCGGGCCGGAGATCGCGGCCCATGCCGAGCCGCTCAAGATCCAATGGCCGCGGCCGGTGGAGGGCCAGCCGCAGGAGCCGGCGACGCTGGTGCTGCGGGTCGAGGGGCCGATGGCGCTGGAGATCCAGCATTCCGCGGATGTGATCCTGGAGCGGGTGAACCGCTTCTTCGGCTGGAGCGCAGTCGGCAAGCTCGCCTTCCGCCAGGCCCCGCTGTCCCGCGTCCGGCGGCCAGCGCGGCCCGGCCCGCCGGACCCCAAATCGGTGGCCAAGGTGGAGGAAAGCCTGGGCGACATCGAAGATGAACAGCTCAAGTCGGCACTGGCGCGGCTCGGCGCCGCCATCAAGCGAAATTGAGCCTCATTTCGCGGCCAATCTGGACCCGTTCCTGCGGCCCGCCATTGCCTCAAACCACGTTTCAAGCTAGCGACAGGCCGCCCAAACGGACCTTGGGGCAAGACCACGCCAATTCGGGAGCCGACCTTGATCATCACCCGCCGCGCCTTCACCACGATGCTGTCGCTGACCGGGCTTGCCGCGGTCGCCGGGTTCTCCCCATTGCGGTTCATCTCCGAAGCCATGATCCCTGAAGCCATGGCGCAGGCCGCCGGCGATGTGGCGAAGCCCGTGTCGCTGCCCGACATGGCGCTCGGCCCGAAGGACGCCGCCGTCACCATCACCGAATATGCCTCGATGACCTGCCCGCACTGCGCGGCCTTCAACGAGCAGGTGTTCCCCAAGATCAAGTCCGAATACATCGACACCGGCAAGGTGCGTTACGTCTTCCGCGAGTTCCCGCTCGACATCAAAGCCGCCGCCGGCTCGATGCTGTCGCGCTGCATCGCCAATGGCGACGCGCCGAAATACTTCGCGGTCACCGACATGCTGTTCCGCCAGCAGAACGACTGGGTGATGAAGAACACCACCGAGACCTTGACGCGGATCGGCAAGCAGGCCGGCCTCACCCAGCAGCAGGTCGAAGCCTGCCTGAAGGACCAGGCGCTGCTCGACAAGATCGCCGCCGACCAGAAATACGCCAGCGACATTCTCAAGGTCGATTCGACGCCGACCTTCTTCATCAACGGTGAGAAGATCAAGGGCGAGACCTCGTTCGAGGAATTCGCCAAGAAGATCAATCCGCTGCTGAAGAGCTGATTCTTCAGCCCCCAACGCCTGATTCGCATCTCGAAAGCCGTATCATTCCCGGCATAAATCCCTTGGGAAAAACGGCTTTCGCCGGTTGCCCTCGCGGCGCACCGCGGCCATTGTCCAGCCGCATGAGGCGCCTCGCGCGACTCGCCCGGATAGCGACATTGCCTTCCATGGTATTGTCCCGGCAGGGGGATTCGCGCCTGCCAACAGAGATGCGTGCTTATGAAAATCACCCGCCTGCGCCTTCACGGCTTCAAGTCCTTCGTTGAGCCCACGGACTTCGTCATCGAGCCCGGCCTGACCGGCGTGGTCGGACCCAACGGTTGCGGCAAGTCGAATCTCGTCGAAGCGCTGCGCTGGGCGATGGGCGAGACCTCGTACAAATCGTTGCGCGCCGCCGACATGGACGCGGTGATCTTCGCCGGCTCCGGCAACCGTCCGGCACGCAACCACGCCGAAGTGACGATGACGATCGACAACGCCGATCGCACTGCGCCGGCGGCGATGAACGACAGCCAGCTTCTGGAAATCTCCCGCCGCATCGAGCGCGAAGCGGGCTCGGTCTATCGTATCAACGGCCGCGACGTGCGCGCCCGCGACGTGCAGATCCTGTTCGCGGACGCCGCCACCGGCGCACGCTCGCCCGCCCTCGTCCACCAGGGCAAGATCGGCGAGATCATCCAGGCCAAGCCCGAACAGCGCCGCCGCGTGCTGGAAGACGCCGCCGGTGTCGCCGGTCTCCATGCCCGCCGCCACGAAGCCGAGCTGCGGCTCAAGGCGGCCGAAACCAACCTCACCCGCGTCGAGGACGTGATCGGCCAGCTCTCCGGCCAGATGGAAGGCCTGAAGAAGCAGGCCCGCCAGGCCGTGCGCTACCGCGAAGTCGCGGCCAAGGTCCGCAAGGCCGAAGCCACGCTGTTCCATCTGCGCTGGATCGGCGCCCATGCCGACGTCAACGAATCCGGCCAGACGCACGATCTCGCCGTCCGCGAGATGGCCGAGCGCACCCAGCACCAGGCCGAAGCCGCCCGCATCCAGGCCATCCGCGCCGCCGAGATGCCGGCGCTGCGCGATGCCGAGGCGCGCGCCGCGGCCGGGCTCCAGCGCCTGACCAATGCCCGCGAGCTGCTCGACCGCGAGGAAGAGCGCGCCAAGGAGCGCGTCGCCGAGCTCGAGCGCCGCCTCGCCCAGTTCGAGGGCGACATCTCGCGCGCCCAGCAGCAGACCATGGACGCCGACGTCGCGCTCCAGCGGCTCGACAGCGAAGACGCCGAGCTGAAGGAAGAGATCAAGTCGCGCGTCGAGAAGCGCTCCGGCGTCGACGAGCGCGTCGGCGAAGCCGAGGCGGTGCTGACCGAAACCGAGCAGCAGTTCGCCGAGCTCACCACCGCGCTCGCCGACCTCACCGCCAAGCGCAATCAACTCGAAGCCAATGTCCGCACCCACCGCGACAAGCTCGCCCGGCTCGACCAGGAGATCGCGAACGTCGCGGCCGAGGAGCAGAAGCTTGCTGATGAAACGGGCGGCTTCGGCGACCTCGACGAGCTGACCGCCACGGTCGAGAACGCCGAGCAGACGCTGGCGGCCTCGGAGGCCGCAGCCCAGGCGAGCGAGGCTGCGCACGTCGCTGCGCGCCAGACGCTGGAATCCTCGCGCTCGCCGCTGAACGAAGCCGACAAGCGCGTGCAGCGGCTCGAGACCGAGGCCCGCACGATCTCCAAGATCGTCAACGGCGAGACCAAGAATCTGTGGCCGCCGATCATCGACGGCATCACCGTCGACAAGGGTTTTGAAAAGGCCATCGGCGCCGCGCTCGGCGACGATCTCGATGCACCGATCGACCCGTCGGCGCCGATGCGCTGGACCAATGTCGGCGAGACCGACGGCGATCCGGAGCTGCCCGAAGGCGTCGTGCCGCTCGCAAACCACGTGCAGGCCCCGGCCGAGCTGGCCCGCCGATTGGCGCAGATCGGCGTGGTGCCGCGCGAGCGCGGCGCCGAGCTGGTCTCCCAGCTGAAGACCGGCCAGCGGCTGGTCTCGCCCGAAGGCGACGTCTGGCGGTGGGACGGCTTCGTCGCGGCGGCTCACGCCCCGACCGGCGCAGCACGCCGCCTTGCCGAACGCGCCCGCCTCGTCGACATCGAGAACGAGCTGGAGCAGGCCCGCATCGACGCGCAGATCAAGCGCCAGGCGCTGGAGAATGCCGAGTCCGAACTGCAGATGGCGGCCAGCACCGAAGGCGCGAGCCGCGAAGCCTGGCGCGCCGCGCAGCGCGAGCTCAACACCGCGCGCGAGCGCCATGCCACGGCCGAGCGCGAAATCAGCCGCCACGCCGCGCGCAAGGCGACGCTGTCGGAAGCGCACAGCCGTCTCGCCGCCGACCGCGCCGAAGCCGAGGCTGCCTACGAATATGCCGAGGCCGGCATCTCCGAACTGCCGTCGAGCGAGGACACCGAGACCCGTCTCGCCGCCGTCCGCAGCGACATCGAAGGCCATCGCCGCATGGCCGCCCAGGTCCGCGCCGAGGCGCAGGCGCTGGCGCGCGAGGCGGAACTCGCCGACCGCCGCGTGCAGGCGATCCTCGCCGAACGCACCGAGTGGGCGAACCGCAAGGAGAGCGCGGCCTCCCACATCGACACCATCCAGGCCCGCATCGCCGAACTCACGATCGAACGCAGCGATCTCGAAAACGCGCCGCAAGTGTTCGCCGAGAAGCGCAGCGCGCTGATCACCGAGATCGAATACGCGGAAAACGATCGCCGCATGGCCGCGGACGCGCTCGCCACCGCGGAAAGCGCGATGGCGGAGACCGATCGCGTCGCCAAGCTGACGCTGGAAGCGCTCTCCAGCTCCCGCGAGGCCACCGCCCGCGCCGAAGAGCGCATGGAAGGCGCGCGGCGCCGGCTCGAGGACATCGAGCGCGAGATCCGCGACATGCTGGAGGTCGAGCCGCAGGCCGTCGCCGGCCTTGCCGAGATCGAGCCCGGCGCGGAGCTGCCGCCGCTGCACGACATCGAGGAAGACCTCGAAAAGATGCGCCGCGACCGCGAGCGCCTCGGCGCAGTCAACCTGCGCGCCGAGGAAGAGCTGCGCGAGGTCGAGACCCAGCACAACGGCCTCGTCACCGAGCGCGACGACCTCGTCGAAGCCATCAAGCGGCTGCGCCAGGGCATCCAGAGCCTCAACAAGGAGGCCCGCGAGCGGCTGCTGACCTCGTTCGAGGTCGTCAACAACCACTTCAAGCGCCTGTTCGTCGAGCTGTTCGGCGGCGGCGAGGCCGCGCTGCACCTGATCGAGAGCGACGACCCACTGGAGGCTGGTCTGGAAATCATCGCCAAGCCGCCGGGCAAGAAGCCGCAGACGCTGTCGCTGCTCTCGGGCGGCGAGCAGGCGCTGACCGCGATGGCGCTGATCTTCGCGGTGTTCCTCACCAATCCTTCGCCGATCTGCGTGCTGGACGAAGTCGACGCGCCGCTCGACGACCACAACGTCGAACGGTACTGCAACCTGCTGCACGAGATGACCGGCTCGACCGATACGCGCTTCATCATCATCACGCACAACCCGATCACGATGGCGCGGATGAACCGCCTGTTCGGCGTCACCATGGCCGAGCGCGGCGTCTCCCAGCTCGTGTCGGTGAGCCTGGCCGAGGCGGTGGACATTCTCGACCAGAACGTGGCGTGACGTTATTCGCGTCATTCCGGGGCTCGCGAAGCGAGAACCCGGAATCTCGCGCCACAATCGCTGGATCCCGGGTTCGCGACTTCGTCGCGCCCCGGGATGACGGTGAGCGAAGATGATCTCCCCCACCCTCCCCGCCGAACTGAAAGCCGCACTCGACGCGAAGCTGCAAGGCTTCTCCCGCACCGACGCCGCGCAGCGATCCCAGAAAATCTCGAACACCTATCGCGGCGGCGGCGGCTCCGGCACGATCAAGTCCGAGGCCGATGCGCTCGCTTACGCGCTCGCGCGCATGCCGGCGACCTACGCGGCGGTGGCGGCGAGCCTGAATGCGTTGACCGAGATCGCGCCGGACCTCGCGCCGGAAACGCTGCTCGACGTCGGCGCAGGTCCGGGCACCGCAAGCTGGGCCGCCGCGGAGGCGTTTCCCTCGCTGCAGGACTTCACCCTGCTCGACGCCAACGCCACCCTGAGCCGGCTTGCGCTCGAACTCGCGCATGACAGTACGCGTCTGGCGGAATGCCGCTATTTGCCCGGCGATGCCGGCGGCAACCTCACCGAGGTCTCGCAAGCCGATCTCGTCGTCGCGAGCTACATCATCGGCGAGCTCGGTGAAGCCGATCAGCGCAAGCTCGCTGAGGCGATGTGGGCGAAAGCGCGCCATGCGCTTGTCGTGATCGAGCCCGGCACGCCGGCCGGCTACGCCCGCATCCTCGCGCTGCGCGAGCAGCTGATCGCGCTGGGTGCATTTGTCGCCGCGCCCTGTCCACACGAAAAGCCCTGCCCGCTCACGGCGCCCGACTGGTGCCATTTCAGCCAGCGCCTGCCGCGCTCCCAGGCGCACCGCCAGATCAAGGGCGCCGAGGTGCCGTTCGAGGACGAGCGCTTCATCTACGTCGCCCTGACCCGCACGCCGCCCGCAACGCGCGCCGCGCGCGTGCTGGCACCGCCGGATGTCGGCAAGGCCGAGATCACGGCGAAGCTTTGCACCGGGGAAGATGTCGAACTCGCCAAGATTCCACGACGCGACAGGGCTGCCTATGCAAGTGCCCGGCGCTGGCGCTGGGGCGATGCCGTCATTGCCGAAAGTTAACCTCGATCGGCGCTTTTGCCTTGAACTCGGATGGTTCCCGATCCGACCAAGTCTTACCTCCCCTCCGCGCCGGGGCTCTCGCCCTGCGCCATTTTGGTCTAGGCTGCGCCCGCCTTAAATCCCCTTCAGGAGTTCTCCATGTCGACCGGCTGGATCGTTCTCGGCGTCATCGTCGTTCTCGTGTTCTTGGCCTTCAGCGCCTACAACCGCCTGGTGGCGCTGGGCCAGCGCGTGGGCCAGGCCTTTGCCGATATCGACGTGCAGCTCAAGCAGCGCCATGACCTGGTCCCGAACCTGGTCGAGACGGTGAAGGGCTACGCCTCGCATGAGCGCGGCACGCTCGACGACGTCATCAAGGCGCGCAATTCGGCGATGTCGGCGCAGGGCCCGGCGCAGGTGTCCGCCGCAGAAAACCAGCTCTCCGGCGCGCTCGGCCGGCTGATCGCGCTGTCGGAGGCCTATCCCGACCTCAAGGCCAACGCAAACTTCCAGCAGCTCGCCAGCGAGCTCTCCGACCTCGAGAACAAGATCGCGGCGAGCCGCCGCTTCTTCAACAGCGCGGTCCAGGAATACAACACCGGCATCCAGCAGATGCCGGCCGCGTTGTTCGCCGGCATGTTCGGCTTCACCAAGAAGGACTTCTTCGATCTCGGCGCCAGCCGCACCGAGGTCGAGGCCGCGCCTCGGGTGAAGTTCTGATTGCTGCGTGAGCGACCTCTCACACTTCGTCATTCCGGGGCGCGTCGAAGACGCGAACCCGGAATCTCGACCGAGACACTAAGCTCTGGATTCTGGGTTCAGGCCTGCGGCCTGCCCCGGAGTGACGGGAGCTAACGGAAGCAGCCATGGCCGCGTATGGTCTCTACACGCACATCGCATCGAACAAGTTTCGTTCGATGCTGCTGCTCGCCGGCCTGTTCGCGCTGGTCTATGTGCTGGTCTATGCCGGTGCGCTGGTCGCCGAAGTCGTCATCAACAGCAATGAAACCGTCGCCTATTATCTGAACCGCGCCTTCTACGACCTGCTCAAGGCCGCGCCCTTCGCGACGATCGCCGCGGCCGTCTGGGTCGTGATCGCCTATTTCTTCCACCAGTCGATGATCGACGCGGTGACCGGCGGCCACGACGTCACCCGGAAGGAGGAGCCGCGGCTCTACAATCTGCTTGAAAATCTCTGCATCTCGCGCGGCATCACCATGCCGAAGCTGAAGATCATGGAGAGCCCGGCGCTGAACGCGTTCGCGACCGGCCTCAACCCGCGGCAATATTCGATCACCGTCACCACCGGCCTCCTCGACGCGCTGAACGACAAGGAGATCGAGGCGGTGCTGGGCCACGAGCTGACCCACATCAAGAACGGCGACGTGCAGCTCATGGTGGTCGCCGTCATCATCGCCGGCGTGGTCGGTTTCTTCGGCGAGCTGTTCTTCCGCCTGTTCACGAATTTCAGCTGGAACTCCGGCGGCTCGTGGTCGTCGGGCTCCTCCTCGTCGTCGCGCTCGTCCTCGTCATCGAGCGACAGCAAGAGCTCCGGCGGCGGCGCCGTGATCGTCATCATCATCGCGGTCGTACTGATCGTGGTAGCCTGGCTGATGTCGCAGGTGGTGAAGCTGGCGCTATCGCGCTCGCGCGAATACCTCGCGGATGCCGGCTCGGTCGAGCTGACGAAAGACCCTGACGCCATGATCTCGGCGCTGCGCAAGATCGAGAACCGCGGCGAGCTGCCGGGCGCGACCTCGGCCGTGATGGAGCTCTGCGTCGACAATCCGCGCGAGGGCTTTGCCGATCTGTTCGCGACCCATCCGTCGGTGCAGTCCCGGGTCGATGCGCTGGTCAAGTTCGCCGGCGGCCATGATCCAGGTCCGCTGCCGGACCCGACTGACGAGACGGAACAGCCCGAGGCGCGGGCCGCCCCGCAGAACGCCCCGCCACCGCTGTCGCAGGGACCATGGAGCGATAGAGGCAGCGCGGCCAATCCGCCGCCCGTGCCCGCGCCCGGCCCCTCCGGAACCGCGGCCGGCAACCCGATCGGGAATCCCATGGGGCCGTGGGGCCGCCACTGAGCGCGCCCCGTGGTCAGTTTCACGGCAATCTGGAAAAACCTCAGGAATTGCCGCAAGCGGGGCCTGCGGATTGAATTCTCCCTTGTTTCTGCCATGTTCGCGCCCAACAGCAGACTTGGGACATCGATTTGGGGCCCGGCCGATTGCGACCTCGCGATCGGGGGCGCGCGTTAGGGGACAGCAATGGCAAAGCCGGCAGTGGTTGTGGTGGGCGCGGACAAGGGCGGGGTCGGCAAGACCACGGTATCGCGCACCTTGCTCGATTATTTTTCCGCCAACAACGTGCCGACGCGTGCCTTCGACACGGAATCCCCGCGCGGAACGCTGAAGCGCTTCCATCCTGACATCACCGAGATCGTCGACATGACGACGACGTCCGATCAGATGAAGATCTTCGATACGCTCAACGCGACCAGCCCGTCGGTCACCGTGATCGACGTCCGAGCCGGCCTGCTCTCGCCGGCGCTCGCCTCGCTGCGCGACATCGGTTTCCTCGACGCCGCCAAGGCCGGGCAGATCACCTTCGCGGTGTTCCACATCCTGGGACCCTCGATCGCCTCGCTCGACGAAATCGCCGAGACCGCGAATTTCATGACCGGCGCAAAATATTTCCTGGTGAAGAACTTCATCAACGACACCCAGTTCTTCCAGTGGGACCAGGCGACCTACAACTCCTACTTCCACCGCATCAAGGACGCCACCGAGCTGACCATCCCCAAGCTCAACGAAATGGCCTATGAGCAGGTCGAGGTCTCCTCCGTCCCGTTCCTGAAATTCGTCGCCAACAAGGGCATGAGCGACGAGGCCGCCAACTACTCCTTCGTGCTGCGCGGCTATGTCCGGCACTGGCTGGCCAATGTCTGGAGCGAGTTCGACCGCATCCGCCTGACCGACATCGTCGGTTCGAAACCCGGCGCCCGCAGCAGCGAAAAATAGTTGCGCAAGCAGGGCTGATACGGCTGGATTGGGCGACAAGTTCGCTCAGATAATAGTTCGTGATGCCCGCGACACCCGTCTACATCATCTGCTCGCCCCGCCCGCAGGTCGGCAAGACGCTGCTGGCGCGGCTATTGAGCGAGTTCCAGCTGCTCAAGAACGGCAACGTCGCCGCCTTCGACGTCAACCTGAAGGAGCCGTCGCTGCTCGACTATTTGCCGAAGATCACCGAGACGGCCGACGTGATCGACACCTACGGCAAGATGCAGCTGATGGACCGCGTCATCGTCGATGACGGGCTTGCCAAGGTCATCGACCTCGGCTTCCACGCCTTCGACGAGTTCTTCAAGATGGCCGACGAGATCGGCCTGTTGAAGGAGGCGGCACGCCGCCATGTCGCACCCCAGATCCTGTTCGTCGCCGACACCGACCGCGTCTCGGCCCGCGCCCATGAGATGCTGCGCGAGCAGATCCCGCGGATGAACCTGATCACGGTGGACAACGAGCACATCGTGCGCGGCGAATTGCCGGCCGCAATGGGCACCGGACGGGTGTTCCGCCTGCCCGCGCTGCCCGGTTTCCTGAAGACCTATATCGACCGGCTGAACTTCTCCTTCACCGGCTATCTGCGCCATGAGAAGGACGCCTCGACCGAGCTGCACCAATGGACCCGGCGCAATTACCTCGCCTTCCGCGAGCTCGAGCTCAACCTGATCCTGCAGCGATCCTGAGAGAGACGTCATTCCGGGGCGCGACGAAGTCGCGAGCCCGGAATCTCGAGATTCCGGGTTCGGCTCTTCGAGCCGCCCCGGAATGACTACCACGAGGGCCAAATATTTCACCCGGGTAATATTGACGTACTGCAGATCGCCCGCTACTGAAGCTGCGTAACCACAGCCGTCAGCGAGGCCCCCCCCCGTGAGCATCGACCGGAAAGCAGCCATCGCCGCCTACAAGGAGCGGAAGACCATTGCAGGCATCTTCGTCGTGCGCTGTACGGCGTCGGGCGAAGCCTGGGTCGGCCAGGCGCCCAACCTCGAGACCATCCAGAACCGCATCTGGTTCTCGCTCCGCCAGGGCAATCATATGTGCCGCAGCCTTCAGGCTGCGTGGAACGCGCATGGCGAGGCAGGCCTGACGTTTGGCGAATGCGAGCGTCTGGAGGACGAGGAGACTGCCTATGTCAGGAACGCGCTCCTGAAGGAGCGCATGCTGCACTGGCAGGCGGAGCTGAAGGCCGAGGCGATCTGACGCTCTCAGTGCCCCTCGAACGTCATCAGCGTGCGCACCGGCACATCCATGGCGCGCAGCTTGGCGGCGCCGCCGAGCTCGGGTAGGTCGATGATGAAGCAGGCGGCGACGACATTGGCGCCGATCTGGCGCAGCAGCTTCACCGCGCCCTCCGCGGTACCGCCGGTGGCGATGAGGTCATCGACCAGGATGACGCGTTCGCCGGGCTGGATCGCGTCGACATGCATCTCCATCTCGTCGATGCCGTATTCGAGAGAGTAAGCGATGCGCACGGTGGTGTGCGGCAGCTTGCCTTTCTTGCGGATCGGCACGAAGCCGGCGGAGAGCTGGTGCGCCACCGCGCCGCCGATGATGAAGCCGCGCGCTTCCATGCCGGCGACCTTGTCGATCTTGTTGCCGGCCCAGGGGTTGACGAGCTCGTCCACCGCGCGGCGGAACGCGCGCGCATCCGCGAGCAAGGTCGTGATGTCGCGGAACATGATCCCCGGCTTGGGATAGTCGGGGATGGTGCGGACGCTCGCCTTCAGGTCGTGGTCAAAGGTCATTGGTGCCTCTCAATCAACACGCGCATCCAGCCGGAACGCGTTCTCGACAATACGCAAGCCCACCTCGCCACCGAGCGACATCAGCGATTCCGGGTGGAATTGCACGCCGGCGACCGGCAGGGTCTTGTGCTCCAGCGCCATGGCGACGCCGTCCTCGGTGCTGGCGGTCACGTTCAGCACCTCCGGCATGCTGTCGCGCTCGACATAGAGCGAGTGATAGCGGCCGATGACGATCTCGTTCGGCAGGTTACGCATCAGGCGTCCGCCGCGCACCTGCACCCGCGAGGGCCGGCCGTGGGCGGGATGCGTGAGCTGGCCGAGCTCGCCGCCAAAATATTCGCCGATCGCCTGCACGCCGAGGCAGACGCCGAACACCGGCAGCTTGTTCTCCAGCGCCGCGTCGATCGTCTTCTTGATCCCGAAATCTTCGGGCCTGCCCGGGCCGGGCGACAGCACCAGCAAATCCCACCTCTTCTGCTTGAGCATGTCGAGCGCATGCACATAGCGGACCACGGTGACGCTGGCGCCGACCTGGCGGAAATAGTCGGCGAGCATGTGCACGAAGCTGTCGTCGTGGTCGATCAGCAGCACCCGCTTGCCGCTTCCGGTCGCATCGGGCGCGAAGGTCGACAGCGGTTTTGGCGGATCGCCGCGCAGGGCCTGGAACAGCGCCGCGGCCTTGACCTGGCATTCGCGGTCTTCGGCGGCGGGATCGGAATCGAACAGGCAGGTGGCGCCGACGCGCACCTCGGCGAGGCCATCCTTCATGCGGATGGTGCGGATGGTGAGACCGGTGTTGATGCTGCCGTCGAAATTCACCGCGCCGATCGCGCCGGCGTACCAGCGCCGCGGCGACCGCTCGTGATCCTCGACGAACTGCATCGCCCACAGCTTTGGCGCACCGGTCACGGTGACCGCCCAGGCATGGGTGAGGAAGGCATCGAGCGCGTCGAAGCCGGGACGCAGCATGCCCTCGACGTGGTCGACCGTGTGGAACAGTTTTGAGTAGGTCTCGATCTGCCGCCTGGCCAGCACCTTGATGGTGCCGGGGACGCAGACGCGCGCCTTGTCGTTGCGATCGACGTCGGTGCACATGTTGAGCTCGAACTCGTCCTTCTCCGAGTTCAGGAGCTGGCGTATCTGCTCGGCATCGCCGATCGCATCGGTTCCGCGCGCGATGGTGCCCGAGATCGGGCAGGTCTCGACGCGGCGGCCGTCCGAGCGCACGAACATCTCGGGCGAGGCCGAGACGAGAAACTCACCGTCGCCGAGATTCATCAGCGCGCCGTAGGGCGACGGGTTGATGACGCAGAGCCGCTGGAAGACTTCGGCCGGCGAGCGGTCGCAGGGCTCGGCGAACAGCTGGCCCGGCACGGCTTCAAAGAGATCACCGCGGGCAAAGGCCGCGCGCGCGGTCTCGACGGTGGCCTGGTATTCGCCGGGCGCGTGATCGGCAAAGCCCTGGCGCGGTGTCTTCAGGTACGGGCTGTCGGCGGTCTCGCGCGGCAGGCCCTCGGTGGACTTGCCCTTCCACGCGAAGTCGTAGGAGAGCACCACGCCGCGGCCGGTGGCGCGGTCATAGGCCAGCAGGCGATCGGGCACGTAGAGCACGATGTCGCGCTGATCCTGCTCGCGCGCGCGCTTCTGCACGAGGTCCTCGATCTGGAACACGAGGTCGTAGGCGAAGGCGCCGAACAGGCCGAGCAGCCCGTCATCGTTGGCCGAGAAGGCGGCGACGAGGTCGCGCACCAGCGACATCACGCTGGCGCGCCGGGTGCGCTGGTCTTCCTCGACCGGCGCATCGCCGCGAATGATGTGGCCGGCGAGGCGCGAAGCGGTCGTCTCGGAGATCACCACGCAGGGCTCGCGCAGGACGTCGGCAAGGAAGGCGATCAGCACCTGGCCGCGTTCGTTGAGCGCTTCCAGCTTGAAATTGACGCCTGTGGTTTCGAGCTTGAGCGGCGGATCGGAGAAGCCGAGGTCGAAGCTCTCGTAGCGGCCGGGCACAGTCGTGCCCGACGACAGCACCACGCCGCGGCGGCGGTCGAGCAGGCTGACGAGATCGTCGAGCCGGTTGGCGCCGCCGGTAAACTGCTCCGCCACGCGCGTGATCGCGAGACCCGCGCGGGTCACGTAATCGCTTCTGGCCGGGAGGGCAAAGACTGTCCTGTTCATGTGGTCCTCTTACGAGACTTGCCGAGGGAACGCCACACAGGACAAACGATCAGGCCGCCGCACTGCGTGGGCGACCTTCGACGATTTTGGGAAAAGAAATCGCACCGGCCACCTCTTAGGAGGTGCGCCACCAAAGACGGGCTGGGCGGACGGCGGTGCTCATGGGCGGATACTCACCATGGCGCGGGGGCGGCGTCAAGGGCGGCCCCGGCGGCTGCTGGTCGTCCGTGATCGGACGACGCCAATCTCCGCCGTCGTCCCGGCCTAGTGCGTAATTGCGCACTAGGCCGGGACGACATTGAAATTGTTGCGCGACTGGCGCGCCACACTTACCCCAGATGCTTCCGGAAAAACTCCATCGCCCTGCCCCAGGCGAGTTCGGCGGCTTCGCGGTCGTGCACGGCCTGGCGCTGCTCGTTGACGAAGGCGTGCTCGGCGTCATAGCGGAACAGCTCGAGCGACTTGCCGGCGGCCTTCATGGCCTTCTCGAAGCCGCTGACCAGCTCCGGCGTGCACCAATCGTCCTTGTTGGCGAAATGGGCCTGGAGCGGGATCTTGACGTCGGCGGGCTTGGCCGCCTGCTCCGGCGGAATGCCGTAGAACACGACGCCGGCGGCGAGCTCTGGCACGTGCACCGCGCCGATGATGGTGACGGCACCGCCGAGGCAGAAGCCGGTCAGCCCGACCTTGGCGCCGTTGCGCGACAGATATTGCGTGGCGCCGCGCACCGTCTGCGTGGTGGCATCCATGAAGTCGAGCGAGTTCATCTCTTTGCCGGCCGCGTCCGTGTCGTGATACGGCACCACCTTGCCCTTGTAGAGATCGGGCGCGAGCGCATCGAAACCGGCCAGCGCAAAGCGGTCGCACAGGCCCTTGATCTGGTCCGACAGGCCCCACCATTCCTGGATCACGACCACGCCCGGCGCGTTGCCGCGCGCGGCGTTGGCGAGGTAGCCCGAGGCATCCTTGCCGTCCGGGCGCTTGAAGGTGATGGTGGTTCCCATGGTGTCCTCCGATGAGTTTCTGGGGGAGCGGTTGGCGGTATTTTGGCCGCTGGCGGCGCGCGGCGCAATCCACACTCTTGTCATTCCGGGGCGCGCGATAGCGCGAGCCCGGAATCCATCTGGCCGCAGAGTTGGTGGATGAATGGATTCCGGGCTCGATGCTGGCGCATCGCCCCGGAATGACGGCAACAAAAAAGCCCCCTCACGGGGGCTTCTTCGTTTCGTCTCGTCTCGCGCCGCTCAGTGGGAGTCGGCCCAGACCTTCTTCTTGGTGAAGTACATCAGGCCCGCGAAGATGATCAGGAAGACGAACACCTGGAAGCCGAGGCGCTTGCGCGCTTCCATGTGCGGCTCGGCAGTCCACATCAGGAACGTGGTGACGTCCTTGGCGTATTGCGCGACCGTAGCCGGCGAGCCGTCGTCATAGGTCACCTGGCCGTCGCTGAGCGGCTTCGGCATCTTGATGGCGTGGCCCGGGAAGAACTTGTTGTAGTAGGAGCCCTCCGGAATGGTCACACCCTCCGGCACCTTCTCCTCAAAACCCTGGAGCACCGCCGAGACGTAGTCCGGGCCCTGCTCCTGATACTGGGTGAAGAAGTCGAAGATGAACCAGGGGAAGCCGCGGCCGTAGGAGCGCGCCTTGGTGATCAGCGACAGGTCGGGCGGCGCCGCACCGCCGTTCGCCGCACGGGCTGCCTGCTCGTTCGGGAATGGCGAGGGGAAGTAGTCGGCCGGCCGGCCCGGGCGCTCGAACATGTCACCGGCATCGTTCGGACCGTCCTTGATCTTGTAATCCGACGCGAACGCCGCCGCCTGCGCCACCGAATAGCCGGGACCACCGGCTTCCGCGAGGTTGCGGAAGGCGATGTAGGACAGGCCGTGGCAGCTGGCGCAGACCTCCTTGTAGACCTTGAGGCCGCGCTGGAGCGCGCCGCGGTCGAACTTGCCGAAGGGACCGGCGAACGACCATTTGTTGCCCGGCGGCTTGTCGCTGCCTTCCGAGGCGCGCGCGTCCTGCAAGCTGCCGAGGAACAGCGCGCCGGCGGCAACGAGCACGATGGCGACGGAGGCCACCGCCTTGCCGCCCTTGGCGAGGATCGACTCCGAGATCGAGTTCGGCACCGGCCGCGGCGTCTCGATGCGCGAGAGCAGCGGCAGCACGATCAGGAAGTAGGCGAAATAGCAGAACGTCAGGACCCGGCCGGCGATCACGTAGATGCCTTCCGGCGGCTGCGCACCGAGATAGCCGAGCAGGATGCAGACCGCGACGAAGATCCAGAAGAACTGCTTGGCCAGCGGGCGGTACTTCGACGACCTGGTCTTGGCCGCATCGAGCCAGGGCAGGAAGCACAGGATGATGATCGCCGAGAACATCCCGATCACGCCCGCGAGCTTGTTCGGGATCGAGCGCAGGATCGCGTAGAACGGCAGGTAATACCATTCCGGCACGATGTGCGGCGGCGTCACGCCGGGGTTCGCCGGAATGTAGTTGTCGGCGTCGCCGAGATAGTTCGGCATGTAGAAGATGAACCAGGCGTAGAGCAGCAGGAAGCACGAGACGCCGAACATGTCCTTGATGGTGGCATGCGGCGTGAACGGCACCGTGTCCTTTTCCGTCTTCGGCTCGACGCCGTCGGGATTGTTCTGGCCGGCGACATGCAGCGCCCAGACGTGGAGCACGACGACGCCCGCGATCAGGAACGGCAGCAGGTAATGCAGCGAGAAGAAGCGGTTCAGCGTCGGGTTGCCGACCGAATAGCCGCCCCACAGCAGCGTCACGATGCTCTCGCCGACATAGGGAATGGCGGAGAACAGATTGGTGATGACGGTGGCGCCCCAGAAGCTCATCTGGCCCCAGGGCAGCACGTAGCCCATGAAGCCGGTCGCCATCATCAGGAGGTAGATGATGACGCCGAGGATCCACAGCACCTCGCGCGGCTCCTTGTAGGAACCGTAATAGAGGCCGCGCAGCATGTGGACGTAGACCGCGAAGAAGAACATCGACGCGCCGCAGGCGTGCATGTTGCGCAGCAGCCAGCCGTAATTGACGTCACGGACGAGCAGCTCGACCGACTTGAAGGCGAGATCGGCATGCGGCGTGTAGTGCATCGCCAGGATCACGCCGGTCAGGATCTGCATCCCCAGCATGAAGGAGAGGATGGCGCCGAAGGTCCACCAGTAGTTCAGGTTGCGCGGGGTGGGATAGGCGACGAAGGAGGAGTGCATGAGGCCGAGGATCGGCAGGCGCCGCTCGATCCATTGCAGGGCCGGATTGCTCGGCTGGTAGTCGGATGGTCCGCTCATGATGCGATCCTGAGGAAATAATACGACGAGACGGCGCGAAGCTTCGGACGAGGGTCCGAAGCTCAGCCGATCTGGATTTTGGTGTCGGAAACGAACTGGTACGGCGGCACCGGCAGGTTCGCGGGCGCGGGCCCCTGACGGATGCGGCCGGACGAATCGTATTGCGAACCATGGCAGGGGCAGAAGAACCCGTCGTAATTGCCCTCATGAGCGATCGGGATGCAGCCGAGATGGGTGCAGATGCCGATCACGACCAGCCACTGCTCATGGCCGGACTTGACCCGGGCCTCGTCGGACTGCGGATCGGGCAGGCTCGCCACGTTGACGGCGCGCGCCTCGTCGATCTGCTTCTTGGTGCGGTGGCTGATGTAGATCGGCTTGCCGCGCCAGAATACCTTGATGTCCTGCCCCTCGGCGACCGGGCTGAGATCGACCTCGATCGGCGCACCGGCCGCGATGGTCGAGGCATCAGGATTCATTTGGGAGATGAAGGGCCAGAGCGCGGCTGCGCCCCCTACTGCTGCAGCTGCCCCCGTTGCAACGAATAAGAAATCACGGCGTGTCGGATGGTCCGCCGAAGACGCTGTCGTCACGATTCCAACCCTTTCTTCTTATGCTACCGGTGGAACCGCTCCAGGGGCCCCCAAGGTCCCCAGAACTGGCTGCCGGCGCCCGCGGCCCCCCGCGGCGGCAGAACTTCGCTTGTCCCCGCCAAAACAAGCGAAAACAGCAGTCCAGAATCGTTCTATTGGCACCCTTGCCGGGCGAGCGCAAGCCCGCTAACGGCGGGGAAGCGTGCAATGCACGAATTCCCGCGCCAGCGATGTTTTATTGAGACATTTCCGGCCCACAACCAACCGTCCGCCGCCCATGCAGATAGCGCTTTTCCAACCCGACATCCCCCAGAACACCGGCACGATTCTCAGGCTCTGCGCCTGCCTCGGGCTGGACGCCCACATCATCGAACCGGCAGGGTTCCCCGTCTCCGACCGGCATTTCCGCCGGGCGGGAATGGATTACCTCGACCATGTCAGCATCGTCAGGCACGTCTCCTGGCCGCAATTCGAGGAGTGGCGCGCGGCACAGGGCTGCCGCCTGCTGCTGTTCACCACCAGGGCCGCCACCGACTACCGCGATTTCCGTTACCAGACGTCGGACATCCTGCTATTCGGACGCGAGAGCGCCGGCGTCACCGACGCGGTGGTCGAGGCCGCGGATGCGCGGCTGGTGATCCCGATCGCCCCGGGACTGCGGTCGCTCAATGTCGCCATGACCGCGGCGATGGCCGCAGGCGAGGCGCTGCGGCAGATCCGGAACCCGCAAGGTTGATATGTTGAGGAGACACCATTGAGTTACGCGGTCAAGGAAATCTTCCTGACCCTGCAAGGCGAAGGCGCCCATGCCGGGCGCGCGTCCGTGTTCTGCCGTTTCGCCGGCTGCAATCTCTGGAGCGGCCGCGAGGCCGATCGGGCCGATGCAACCTGCAAATTCTGCGACACGGATTTCGTCGGCACCGACGGCACGCTCGGCGGCCGCTACGCCTCGGCTGCGGAGCTCGCCGACACCATCGCTGCGCAATGGACGGCAACGGCCGCCAACCGCTACGTGGTGCTCACCGGCGGCGAGCCGCTGCTCCAGGTCGACGACGCGCTGATCGATGCGCTCCATGCGAGAGGCTTCGAGATCGGCGTCGAGACCAACGGCACCATCGCCGCACCTGATGGCCTCGACTGGATCTGCGTCAGCCCCAAGGGCGGCAGCGAGCTCGTCCTGCGCCGCGGCCACGAGCTGAAGCTGGTCTATCCGCAGGCCCTCGCCGCGCCGGAGGCCTTCGAGGGCCTCGCCTTCGAGCGCTTCTCGCTGCAGCCGATGGACGGGCCCGAGGTCGCCGAAAACACCGCGCGCGCGATCGACTATTGCCTGCGCCATCCGCAATGGCGGCTCAGCGTGCAGACGCATAAATCGCTCGGCATCAGATAGGATTGGTTTTCGAACAGATGTGGGAATTGACGAAATCGTTCCGCTTCGAGGCGGCGCATTCACTGTCGGGAACGACGTTCGGCGCGGCGAGCGAAGAGATCCACGGCCACTCCTTCCGCGCCGAGGTGACGGTGCGCGGCACGCCGGACCCTGCGACCGGCATGGTGGTCGATCTCGGCCTCCTCCAGCGCGCCATCGAGGACGTCAGGTTGACGCTGGACCACAAGTTCCTCAACAAGATCGAGGCGCTGGGCAAGCCGACGCTGGAAAACCTGTCGCGCTTCGTCTGGGAGCGGCTGGCGCATATCGGCAAGCTCACCCGCGTCAGCATCCATCGCGACAGTTGCAACGAGAGCTGCACCTATTACGGCCCGCAGGGCTGACGGAATGGCATCGACAATGGACCCGAGCTTGATCGAAGACCGCAAGACGCGCGCCCGCGCCTGGTTCGAAGCTTTGCGCGACGACATCTGCGCGAGCTTCGAGCGGCTGGAGGACGACGCGCCACAAAGCCTCTATCCAGGCAAGGCCGGCCGCTTCAACCGTACGCCCTGGCAGCGCACCGATCACAGCGGCGCGGCCGGCGGCGGTGGCGTGATGTCGATGATGCATGGCCGGCTGTTCGAGAAGGTCGGCGTGCACTGCTCGACGGTGCACGGCGAATTCGCCCCCGAGTTTCGCGCGCAGATCCCGGGCGCGGCGGACGATCCGCGGTTCTGGGCCTCCGGCATCTCGCTGATCGCGCATCTGCGCAATCCGCACGTGCCTGCCGTGCACATGAACACGCGCTTCGTCGTCACCACAAAAGCCTGGTTCGGCGGCGGCGCCGATCTGACGCCGGTGCTCGACCGCCGGCGCACGCAGGACGACGCCGACAGCATCGCCTTCCACGCGGCGATGAAAGAGGCCTGCGCGCAGCCGAACGGCGTTGCCGATTACGACAAGTACAAGACATGGTGCGACGAGTATTTCTACCTGCCGCACCGGAAAGAGGCGCGCGGCATCGGCGGCATCTTCTACGACTGGCACGACAGCGGCGACTGGGACGCGGACCTCGCCTTTACCCAGGATGTCGGCCGCGCCTTCCTGAAGATCTACCCTGATATCGTCAGGCGCAATTTCGCGAGTGCCTGGACCGTTGCGGACCGCGAGGAGCAGCTGATCCGGCGCGGCCGCTATGTCGAGTTCAACCTGCTCTACGACCGCGGCACCATCTTCGGGCTCAAGACCGGCGGCAATGTGGATTCGATCCTCTCGTCGCTGCCGCCGGAGGTGAAATGGCCATGACTGCGATGAAGCCCGCTGTGAGGCCGCTGCCCCGCGCCATGCTGATCGATATGGACGACACCATCCTGTCGGCCTATGGCCGGCCCGAGATCGCCTGGAATACGATCGCGAACGAGTTTGCCGAGGAGCTTGCGCCGCTGCCGCCGCAGCAAGTCGCAACCGCAGTGCTGGCTTTCGCGCGAAACTTCTGGGCCAATGCGGAAGCCGCCTGGCGGATGAAGCTCGCCGAGGCGCGGCATCTGACGGTGAAGGGCGGGTTCGCGGCGCTCGCGGCCGCCGGCCACCGTTCACTATCCGACGATCTCGCCATTCGCCTCGCCGACCGCTTCACCGCCTATCGCGAGGAGGAGATGTTCGTCTTTCCGGGCGCGCATGAGGCGATCGACAAGTTGAAGGCGCTCGGCATCAAGCTCGCGCTGGTGACCAACGGCGCCGCCGACACCCAGCGCGCCAAGGTCGAGCGCTTCGAGCTGGCGCACCGCTTCCATCACATCCAGATCGAGGGCGAGCACGGTTTCGGCAAGCCCGAGGAGCGCGCCTATCTGCACGCGATGGAGGCGCTGGGCGTCACCGCCGAGCACACCTGGATGATCGGCGACAACCTCGAATGGGAAGTCGTGACGCCGCAGCGCCTCGGCATCTATTCGATCTGGATCGACGTGCACGGCGACGGCCTGCCCGAAGGCTCGACGGTGAAGCCCGACCGCATCATCCGCTCGCTGACCGAACTGGTGCCTGACCGGTCGTAACCACGGGCGCGAAACAAAAACTCGAAAAACAACCCCATGCACAGTAGCCGGCTGCTGCAAAATCAAACGCTTACGGATTTTACGAAATCGTTTGACCCGTCGGGCAAAACAGGCGCATGATGCCATCATCGCGGCGCATGGGACGGACAAGCCCCTGCGCAACCCATCGCGCAGGCGCCCTCGCCTCCGTCATGGTCCCGCTTCCGGCCTGAAGCTCCGTCGTCGGCGTTTCAGCGGCCTGGCCGCGGATGCGCGCTGCCGCAGCACATCCACTGATCCCGCAGCCCGTGATCGGCGTGTCATGCCGGCTTGCTAGCCTCTCAAGTCAATCAACCCCGAAAGGACCATCCATGGAACTGAAAGCCGGCGATATCGTCATGCTGAAATCCGGCGGCCAGCCGCTGACCGTCGCAGAAGTGAAGGGCGACGACGTGATCTGTCTCTGGATGGGCGTCGAAGGCGACCTGTTTCGCGAGACGCTGCCGCTCGCCGTGCTCGAACACCTGGAAGAGGTGGACGAGGATGAAGAAGAGGACGACGAAGACGAGGAGTAGGCGCGGCTAAGGCCGCGAACTAATCAGATCGGAGCGCTTTGCTCCGGCGCGCGTGATGTCCGCTTTTCCGCCAATAATGGCGCAATGGCGGACATCGCTGCATGGCGCAGAAGCGCCAACAGCCGACGTTCAAAGAGACCGCGCTCCGGGCCGAACAACGACAACGGGCTCGTGGTCGTGCGAGCAGCCACGTAACGTCAAGGCATGAGCGACGCCGTATAGGCGACTAGCGCGATCATGTCGTCGATGCTGAGGTGTTCGACAACCGGTTTCATGAGCTCGCTATTGGAGCCCTTCCGCGCGCCCGACTTGAAGTCGTAAAGCTGACGGAACATGTACGTGGGCGAACGGGCCGCAATCCCTGGCGCCACGGCAGTCCCTTTGAGGTCGGCACCATGACAAGCTGCGCACTGGACGCGGAGGTCGCCGCTCGCTGCCAACGCCCGTCCTTTCTGAATGCTGCCAACCGGGACGTAGGCGATGAAACGAGCGCGCGAGTCCCGGCTGAGAAAGTGTTCAACGTTTTCCGGAATCTCGATGATGCGCTGGCCGATGGGCTCTTTCTCGCCGCCGTCCATCGGCGCCAGGAACAAGTCCCTGACATGTGTCTTCGGAACGGTGTCGGTTTCTACGACCGCAATGTTCGATCTCGGTTTGATTGACGCAAAATAGTTCGCAGCCTCCTTGAGTTCCTGGTCAGTGATGTCCTTGGACGTCTTGATCATCAGGTCGGTGGCGACGCGGGGCACCGAATTCGTACGCAGGCCCGTCTTGAACTCCACCGTTTGCCGGATGATGTAGTCCGCGGAGAAGCCAAACAGGCTGGCATTCTCAGGGCCGCCCGGTCCGTCTGCCCGGTGGCAGACGCCGCACGCGAACACGTCAGGCTTTCTCCCCTTTGCGACGATCTCTGGCAAAGCCGGATGGTCTTCGGGATGCCAGTCGGGAGCGGCGAACAGATCGCGCAGCTGCGTGAGCGTAAAACCGGCGGCGCTGTCAGGGACTCGCCGGATCGTGCCGTCGTCGCGGGCGCGTTGAAAATTCGGCGGGTTTACCGGATAGGCCCATGGCGGTGGGCCGTCTTGGCTCTGTGCAGGCGCCCCCGCTGAAGCAAGCGACGTCAGCGAAAGGGCGAAAAGCGCTGAAGACATCCTCATGGCCAAGACCTCCATGCGCATCGGCGGACCTAGACCTTCGAAGCCGAAAGCGTGAAGACCGGCCGCTCGCGAGGCAGTGCCGCAGAAATCTGCGGCCAGGCGCTCCTCCATCAGGCGTTCCAAGAAACATTCAAGGGCCGAGACAAGCTGGCGTCAATCAGGGATTTGGGTGCTGACGCGGGTTGAGTGCACCGTCACCGTAATCTAGAGTTTGCAACCTACGTTTGCGGGGTAACAATGATTGCTCGTCGGGATTTTCTGCTTGGTGCGATGGCGAGTTCTGTCTTGGCAGCAACAGCACGCGCTGATTTTGCATCCGACGATGAAGTTCGCGACATATTGCGCGAGCGCATCGACCGCGCCCATCAGAGCGTCGGTATTGTCGCGATTTCGTTTGATTCGGCCCGCGAGAAGATCGTGACCTACGGTCAGTCCGGTTCTGCCGTCGACCAACTCGATCGCGACACCGTGTTTGAGATCGGTTCCATCACCAAGGTCTTTACAGCGCTTTTGCTGACCGAGATGGTCACTCGCGGTGAAGTTGCCCTCGATGATCCGGTTTCAAAATGTCTTCCCGGCACCGTGAAGATGCCAGATCGGAATGGCAAGCAGATCACCTTGCTCGATCTCGCGACCTACACATCCGGTCTTCCGCGGATTCCCGACGGGATACCAGCGTCCGGCGATAATCCGTATGCTGCCTATACGGTCGAGCAACTCTATGCGTTTCTGTCTAGCTACACCCTGCATTACGACCCGGGCACTCACTACGAGTATTCCAATCTCGGCTTTGGCCTGCTCGGGCACGCGCTCGCGCTGAGAGCCGGCAGCAGCTACGAGGATCTGCTTGTGTCGCGTGTATGCGAACCCCTGGGATTGCGGGATACGTGCATCTCGCTGAGCAATTCGATGCGCGAGCGCCTTGCCCAAGGCCATGCCTCCAACCTCAAACCGGCATCGAACTGGGACATCCCCACGCTGGCCGGCGCCGGCGCGTTGAGGTCGACGGCCAACGACCTAGTCAAATTCGTGAAGGCGACCTGCCTGTCCGGAGCCAACGCGCCCCTTCGTTCCGCCATCGACATGTTGCTACAGACCCGCCGTCCAACAAACCTTCCCAACACGGAAGTCGGCCTCGGCTGCTTCATCAGGACCGGCAATAAAGACGAGATCATTTGGAAAGATGGAGGGACCGGAGGATATGCCTCGTTTGCCGGGTTCTCCACTACACTGCGGTCCGGAGCTATCGTTCTCTCGAACTCGATAAACTCCGTCAACGACATTGGATTTCGGCTGACCAATCCAGCCTACACGATTGCGCAATATCCGCCTGAAGTGGCTGTCGATCCTGCCGTGCTCGCGACCTATCAGGGGGTCTACGAGATGAGCCCCAAATTTGCTCTGACCATTCGAGCCGAGGCTGGCAGGCTGTTCGTACGCGGGACCGGGCAGCCAGAGTTCGAACTGTTTGCCGAGGACCAGAACCGCTTCTTCATGCGCTTTGTCGACGCCCAAGGAACGTTTCTGCGTGACAAGGATGGTGCGGTTGATCGGCTGTTGTGGCACCAGAACGGAAGGTACGCGTACTGCCCCCGGGCTCATTGATACTGGCGGTCGTGAACGCCCCAGGTGAGCTCCGAGAGCGCGGACTCAGGAGTTGAAGATTTTATCGCGCGTGGGTTCCATCATGACCAGGAAGAGCACGATGAACAATGCGACCGCGATAGGGTATGCGAAGATCAGCAGAACAGATGCCAACATGACTTCGCCGCGCGCTCCGAAGAAAAATGGAGCCAGTTCGAGCGGCATGACGACGCCGAAGCCCGAGCTAATTCCACCAATGACTGCCACCACAACGCACGTTGCAACCCTCTTCAGGAACAGCGCGAGCACGAAACAAACTAGTGCGACGGCGATGAGAGCCCCTTCCGTCCGGTGCATCAATTGGACTGGCCAGCCAGACTGTTGATTGCCGAGCGAGGCAAACACGAACATCATGCGAACTACCAATGCCTAACCTGACTCAACGGCCAACCTTCATACGATTGACCGCATCCTCGATGATTGCACGCCTTGGTTGATGATTTGTGAACTTGCGCGAGACCTGGCGCCGAGTGCGCGATGCGGTCCCGCCATCGCAGCACGAAAGCGGACCTCGCCGATGGTCCTTCCGGGTCAAACTCGGAAGTCGGCGGGTCTATGGTAGATGGTCTGTTCTGCCACTGTGGCGGACATCACCGGCTCCGTGTTCAGGCACGCGAAGGGCAGAAGCGGTCATCATCGCACATCAATCAAAGTGAGGGCTCGCAGTGTCAGGCAGCCAAAGATGAATGTGCTTTCTTCCCGAATTGGATAGCCTGAGCTATGCCTGGGAAATTGGCCAATTGCCATCTCGGGAGACCACCAATGAAGTGGATAGTCATTGCCGCCATTGCGCTTGCTGCTTCGGTAATGTTCGCAGCCGCGCAGCCAGCAAAAGAGCTCTACCAACCGGGCCTTGGCGAATTCATGACAGCTACGCAGCTTCGCCACGCCAAGCTATGGTTTGCTGGCAAACAAAATAACTGGGACCTCGCTGCTTATGAGATCGACGAGATCAAGGAAGGTTTAGAGGACGCCGCAAGGCTTTTTCCAACACATGACGGCATCCCTGTCGCTGAGATGATCAAGACCATCATCGATCCACGGATAGAGGAGCTTGAAAAGGCCGTTAGAGCAAAGAGCAGTACCAGATTTACGGCCGCCTTCGACGAGCTTACCAGCGGCTGCAATAGCTGCCACGCGGGAGCCAGCAAGCCGTTTATACGCATTCAGCGTCCAATCGCGTCTCCACTGACCAACCAGAATTTTGCGCCGGAAAGATAACGGGAGTTGCGCGCATCGACCACATGACTTCCGAAACGGGTCATAAGCAGCGGTAGATGTGATGCTGGATTGCCGTCCGGTTTGCCCCTGACAGCCGACATGACACGCGCTCAATCGACCTTCGGCAAAATGCCCAGAAGCAGTCATCGCACCCAACCCATCAATAAGAGAGGTCGCCTTGCGAACGACCTCTCCTTTGTCCGACAAATGCACGCCTATTGTGATCAGCTTTTTTGAACGGCGGCAGCAGCCTTGCGAATGACGTCGATAACGATGTTCGGCTGGGAGAGCATCGGCACGTGGCTGCTCGTCACCTCGGTGACGGTCGCTCCCATGCGCTTCGAGACCCAGCGTTGCAGATCGGGATGCACAGTGTGGTCTTGCGTGGCCAGAATGTACCAGCTTGGCTTCGACCTCCACGCGACTTTGTCGGCGCTGAGCTTCTGCTGCTGGAACAGATTGTAGACGGGCGCATAATGGGTGGCCCAAACCAGCTTCTGGTCTTGCTCGGAGAGGTCTCCTGCGAAGAACTCGGTGCCATTCGGAAGCATCCAGGCACGCCCATCGGCGACCTCGACGCGAGAAAAAATATCCGACGGATACTTGTCGAGCTGGTCCTGTACGGTCTCGCCGGCATCCGGAGCGACCGCTGCAATGTAGACGAGGCCAACCACGCGCTCGTCGGTCCCCGCGCCCGTGATGGTGGCTCCTCCATAGGAATGACCGACGAGGAGGACCGGGCTGCCGACACGATTGAGCGTGCGTTTAACCGTCGCAAGGTCCTCTTCGTAGGAGTCGAGGCCATATTGAACGGCGATGACCTCGTAACCATCAGCCTGCAACGCAGGAATGACTTTGTTGAAACAAGAACCATCGGCCCAGATGCCGTGGCAGAAAGCGATCGTTGGTTTGGTCTGTGCAGGCATACTGCATTCCCTTTTCTTGCACGAGTTTGAGCGATGGAGGCATGTTGGAAGGCTTGGAACGCGGCTGACGGGGATCCCCCATTGCGAGGCTCAACCTATTCGGTCATAAATGTCCGAATAGCTGTGTTTCGTTCGGTTCTTTCATGATTAGAAGTCCGAAATGACCACGATTTTGGAAAGAACAGCTGGTCTGCTGGCCTTCGTACGAACGGTTGATACGGGTTCTTTCGCGGGCGCCGCGAGGCTCATCGGCGCCAGTCCTTCGGCCGTATCCAAAAGCGTCGCGCGCCTCGAACAACGTCTCGGTGTGCGCTTGCTGCAGCGCTCGACGCGCACGCTCAGCCCGACGTCCGAAGGCGCCGCTTATTATGAACATGTTGCCCCCCATTTACGCGCGATCGAGGAAGCCGATGACATCGTGCAGGCTCCGGGCAACGTACGTGGCGTGCTTCGGGTCACCGTGCCGAGTACGTTCGGACGTCCATTGATCTCCGCATGGGCGGGCTCGTTCCTGGAACGCTATCCAGACATCAAGCTCGACCTCAGCGTCACGGACCGCCGTGTCGATCTCATTCGCGAGGGTTTCGACCTCGCGGTAAGAATTGGAGAACTGGAAGACACCAACCTGATCGGCCGCTCGTTGGGCGTGCTGCAATATGTTCTGGGCGCATCGCCGGAATACCTTCAGCGCCGGGGAATTCCGCGGTCGATCGACGATCTCAGGCAGCATGCCTGCCTTCGCCACCTGCTCGGCGGCCGGCCGCAAGCATTCACTTTTGCGGACGGCACCCGGGTCATCCCCAACGGCCCCTTCGATAGCGACGATGCTCAGTCGTTGATTGAGGCGGTCGTAAAGGGCGTTGGCATCACGCAGTTCATGCGCATCGCGATCGAGGACGAGCTTGCCGCTGGGCGACTGAATGTCGTGCTGCCGGAGATACCGATGTTCACCACGCCGGTCTACGTCCTGCACGCGTTCGGACGGCAACTCCCGCTGCGGGCGCGCTTGTTCATCGATTTTCTCGTCGAGGCCTTGGGCGTGTCGCGCAACCCTGAACTTTCGGTGCGGGCCAGCCGCTGACCGTCGCGGACGTGAAAGGCGACGACGTGATCTGTCTCTGGACGGCGTCGAACGCGACCTGTTTCGCGCGACGCTGAGATTACGGTGACAGTGCACTCAATCCCCCGCTCATCACGCGCGAAACCTTTCGCGACAGCAAGTTAGTTGCACTGTCACCGTAATTCTGAGTTGGGTGATAAGCCGCCGATGACGGCCAAGCCGGGCGGCTTCCGGCTTGGGCTCGCAAGCCGACGGTCATGAGTACACGGCCCGAGAGAGGTTCGATCCGCGGTCCGGGCGCGAATGCGGCCTGGGCCGGGGTCATCACGCGATTATTCGGCCCGTGCTGGAATACGCACGGCTCCCTCTCGTCTCGGGACATCCGAGGTCTGTTGGTCGCGGCGCATCAGGCTCCACTTGCGGCCCCAACCGATGAGCGGCGCCTCAATGATGATGTGTAAGGCAAAGGCGAGACCGATGGAGAGCAGAATGCTGGCAGCGATTGTCCCGGCCGTAGATAGCAGCCACATCCCAGTAAAGTTGGTGATCCATTTTATCACCAGGTAGTGGACGATATACAGCGAGTACGAAATCTTGCCGAACCATTGGAGGATCGGCGAAAAGGACTGCCCTTCGACCTCGGCAGACACGACGGCATGGATGAGCAATCCCGCAGCGAGGCCATACGTGGGCACGCGTGCGAATTGCGGATCGGCCGATCCGGACACGAAGATCCAGTACCAGCCGGCCGCAAACAGGCCTGCGGAAATTGCCAGAATGCGGCGCGAAAAGCGCAATCCGCCGTTCCTGTGGAGATAGGCGATGCCGACGCCGGCGCCGAATTCCAGGACCAGCGGATGGGAATAGATGCCAAGCTGCAGGCGGAATACGACGGCAACAACGACCATGCCGAGCCCCGCGAACAGCAGCTCGAACACCCGGTTTGGCGCGATCGCAAGGATGGACGCAACTGCGGCGTAGAAGTGCAATTCGAAAGCAATCGACCAGGCCGGCGCGAGGTACCAGTTCGGATATGTCCACGCGAAGATGAGGCCGAGGTCGAGTGGGGGACGCTTCTCCGGCGACAGCTCGATCCAAGACGAGCTAACGAACGCCACCAGCAACACGAGCCAGTAGACCGGATAAATTCGAACAGCTCGTCTGAAGGTGAAATTCAACGGGTCGCGCTGCCCCGCCGCCGTGGTTGCGATGATGAAGCCGGAGATAACAAAGAAGACGTCGACGCCGCTTGCAAGAATGGTGAGGACGCCTTCGGCGACGCCCGGGCCGACCATATCGGGTCGCGCGCTGACTGCGTGTCCGCAGACCACCGACAGCACGGCAACGCCGCGCATTGCCTCTACACCCGCGAAGACCCGCAAAACGCCTCGGCACTCTCAATTACAAATTGCACCCTATCTGCACGCCAGAATATTAATAAATGGTTGTGACAACCTAATAGTATCTACTTTCGGATGTATTGAGTGAACTGCGACGGGGCCGCATTCTGGCATGACCGCTATGGTCATCAGCCGCCGATGACGGCCAAGCCGGGCGACGGCCGGCTTGGGCTCGGAAGCCGACGTTCATGAGTACGCCCCAGCCGATCGCGCGCCCATGCGGGTCCGTGATGGCGGGGATGTGATCAGGCGTGAAGCCGATGTCTATTGGGGCTCAGCGGCCGAGCGTTAGATAACGAGCCGGGGGGCAGCTGGAGAAAAAGCGATGCGTTTCATCCTGGCGTTGAGCCTATTGATCCCCCTGTATGGCGTTGCGAACGCGGCGCCGGCGCATAACTCCCACCGGCACGCTGCTGTTCGCTCCCATCAGGGCACGTTCGCACCAAGTTCCGCTTCGAGCTTTGCCTACGCGCCATCTGGGCCGCCGACCGAATACCGTTCCGCCCCCTCCTATGGCGACCATGAAGCGTATTTCGGCGCTTCCCAGGGTTATGCGCCTGGCGAAAAGGAGCGTTTTCTCCACAGCTTGTTCGGCCCATAAATGCTTGGGGCCAGCAACCTTCCATGCTGAGCCAAGGGCGCAGCAAATGACGTCTTCGGCTTGCATTGGGCCAATCGCGGAATCTGCGGTCCGGGCACGAATGCTCTAGGCGATCAGTTGCCTTGCCGCGGCCGAGATCATCACCATTCCGCCCGTGATCACCGCGACGTCGAGGATCGCCGTGTGGATGTGCACCGGCATCCGCTCGACGAAGGCTTTTGCGAGGAACGCGCCGGGGATCGCGATCGCCCCGATCAGCAGCGCGAAGGCGAGCACCTGCGCATTCACGGCGCCGGCGAGGCCAAACACCGAGATCTTGATGAGGCCGGTGCCGAGCGAGATCATCGCATCGGTCGCGATCACGGCGGCGCCTTCGAGGCCAGCAGCCATCAAGAGCGAGAGCAGGATCACGCCGGATCCCGACGTGCCGCCGACCAGCACGCCGTAGCCGACGGAACCGGCGGCAAGGCCGGTATCGCCGATCCTGACCTGGCGGCGGCGAAGCACGCGGCGCAGCGGCACGCTCAGGATCAGCATGGTGCCGATCACGAGCGCGGCGCCCGCATTGGTGAGGCGCGTGTAGCCGTAGGCGCCGAGCGCGGTCGTCAAGCCTGCGCAGGCGAGCACGATCAGCGCGCGGCGGCGGTCGGCATAGCGGACATAGGCGACTGCACGGCTCGAATTGGTGAAGATCGCGGAGATCGCGATGATCGGCACCACGGGCTCGGCACCGACCAGCGGCACCAGCACCAGCGGCATCAGCGCGCCGGTGCCGTAGCCGGCGAGACCACCGATGATCGAAGCAAACAACGCCATCAACGCGACCAGCAGGAGCTGGAAAATCGAGATGTCAGCGAAGCCTGAGACGATGGTCACGTTTTCCGTTCGCGGCTGACGCGGGCCGCAGCTTGATCTGCGATGGAAGCGAGCGCGGCTTCCTCTAGTGGAAAATCCGCCGCCAGCCAAGCGTCCTCGGCGAGTGTCAACACATGTCCGAGCGCAGGCCCTTCCGCCATCCCGCGCGCGATGAAATCGGCGGCGCGAAGCGGAAATTTCGGCGCAGTCCAGCGCTGCGGCAGCTCGGCGAGCGCGCGCCAGCGCGACGAATGCACGTCGCTCGCTGCCCGCGCCCAGCCGAGCAACACGCGATCGTGATAGCGCTCCGCACCGAGCCGGTAGAGCAGCCGCCGCGCATTGGCCTCGTCCTTGGTGGCGAAGCGCCACCAGCGGTGCCCCATCGAATCCAGCGCCTTGGCCTCGGCATTGGAGAGCCGCAGGCGCGTGGCGACGCGCTTGGCGTCTTCCGTCACGGCCACCGTCAACGCGGCCAGCCGCCGCGTGCTGCTTGCCGGCAGGCCGAGCGCACGCTCGATCGCGACCATCGTCGCCAGCGGCCCGGTATAGACGACGCCGCCGGTCAGCGCCTGCAGCAATCCGCCCTCGGCCATGGCCAGCACGGCGGCAGACGCGCCGCCGGCCACCAGCAGCTTCAGCATCTCCATGCGCACCCGCTCGGCCGACAGGCTGGCAAGGCCCGCGCGTCCCCGGATGCAGGCGAGGTAGCCGTCGCGGTCGGGCTCGCCGGCGCCGAAGGCGGCGTGGATGCGGAAGAAGCGCAGGATGCGCAAATAATCCTCGGCGATGCGCTGGTCGGGGTCGCCGATGAAGCGCACGCGGCGCGCTCTGGCATCCGCGATCCCGCCGACATAGTCGTAGACGACACCTGTCGCATCGACCGACAGGCCGTTCATGGTGAAGTCGCGCCGCTCGGCGTCCTTCACCCAGTCGCGGCCGAACGCGACCTTGGCCTTGCGGCCGAAGGTCTCGGTGTCCTCGCGCAGCGTCGTGACCTCATAGGGATGCCCGTCGATGACCAGCGTGATGGTGCCGTGCTCGATGCCGGTCGGCACGCTCTTGATGCCGGCGGCCTTGGCGCGCCGCACCACCTCCTCCGGCAGCGCCGTGGTCGCGATGTCGATGTCGCCGGGCGCGAGTTCGAGCAGCGCGTTGCGCACCGCGCCGCCGACCACCCGCGCCTCCTCGCCATCGGCGCCCAGCAATTGCAGGACGCGCGCGGTCCCGCCGGAGATCAGCCATGGCGCACCGGCGAGGATCGGCTCCGCGCTCATCGGCAGGCCCCTATCTTTCCGTGCCCGGCACGAACTTGCCGTTCTCGATATGGGCGGGAACGTAGGTCGAATCCGGGCCGGCGCCGGAGAATTGCGCCAGGCCGATCAGACCCGCGATCACGAGCACGATCGCCACGAGAGCAAGGCGGGCGACGATGGTGACCGGCCAGGACGATTGCACGAACAGGCCGGACCGGCTGGCAGCCAGGAACAGCGCATAGACGGCAAAGGGAACGAGGAAGATTCCGATCTCGGTCAGAACCGTCCGGATCATGATGAGTAGATCCGCTCATAAAGCACACGCAGCATTCCGGCCGTTGCACCCCAGATGTAACGCTCAGCGAACGGCATCGCATAGTAAAAGCGCTCCATGCCGCGGAATTCCTTGCTGTGCAGCTGGTGGTTCGCCGGATTCATCAGGAAGGATAGCGGCACCTCGAACGCATCATCAACCTCGGAATGGTTGATCGTGAGCGCAAAGCCGGGCCGGACCCTCGCGACCGTCGGCAGGATGCGGAAGCCGAAGGCGGTGCCGTAGAGATCGAGATAGCCGATCGGCTCGATGAAGTCGCGCGACAGCCCGACCTCCTCCTCGGCCTCGCGCAGCGCCGCATCGACCGGCGAGGCGTCGGTCGCGTCGATCTTGCCGCCGGGAAAGGCGATCTGGCCGGCGTGGTCGTTGAGATGCGCCGAGCGCTGCGTCAGCAGGATGGTCGGCTCGGGATGGTCGACCACCGCGATCAGGACCGCCGCCGGCCGCACCGGCTGCTCGCGCGCGACGATCTCGAGCATCTTGTCGGTCCCGGGATCGCCCGAGGCCGGAATGATGTTGGGATCGTAGAGGCCGGCCGGCACGTCGAAGCCGAGCTTCGCCCTGGAACGGGCAAAGAAATCCGCCGCTCGAAACGCGACAGGTTCGCTCCTGGGAATAGGCTTGTTCAAAGCGCGGCCCTCACCTGCTCCGCATCGGCCATGGCGAAGAATTCGCCGGCCGACTCGACGCCGAACATCGGCTGGCCATCGACCATCCGCTCCTCGCCCATGTCAACCAGATCGTAATAGAGCGCGCGGGTCACCTTGGCCCATAGATCGGCGCGGACGTGCAGATAGGGCGTCAGCCCGCCGTCCTTTGCCGGCTCGAAGCGCAGCCGGTGCGCGGCATCGCAGGTGACCCAGTCGTCGACATTGGTGCGGAAGCGCAGCACGCGATGGTTGTCCTCGCCGTCCTCTTGCATTTCGACCGCCATGAACGGCGCGTCGTCGACGCGAATGCCGACCTTCTCCACCGGCGTCACGAGGAAGTGCTTGTCGCCCTCGCGCTTCAGGATGGTCGAGAACAGGCGGACCAGCGCGTGACGCCCGATTGGCGTCCCCATGTAGAACCAAGTACCATCGGAGGCGATTCGGATATCGAGATCGCCGCAAAACGGCGGATTCCACAGATGCACCGGAGGCAGGCCCTTTTTGGCGCCTTCGGCACCGGCGGCACTCTTGGCAGCGGCAGTCAGCCCCTCAAGACCGCGATCGGCGCTCTGCCCTTGGTTCGCCATGGTTTGCCCTGACTTTGTCCTTTGGCACGATTGGTGCAGGTCTACGTCGTACTCAGGTGCACGGTTCCACCCCGGATTAGTCCGGTGTGGAGGTCGCCACTTCGTGATGCCCTACATACCCTTAAGCCGATAAGGTGGGGATAGGTTAATTCAACGAATACATGGCCTTCCTGCAAGTCTAGCATAGGGCCCATGTGATGATGTGATGCATCTGACGCGATGCATCTGACGTGATGCGATGACATGGCGACGCGAGCGAGCCGCGCGGCAGGCTGAAGGAGCTAACGGATGGCGGAGAGTGTCGAGAAACTCGAGGATGGAATCGTCCGCTCGGCCGAGCAGGTCTCGAGCCAGATTCGCGCGGCGAAGGAGGCGATCGGGTCCGTCATCTTCGGCCAGGACCGCGTGATCGAGAACACGCTGGTCACGATCCTCTCCGGCGGCCATGCGCTGCTGATCGGCGTGCCCGGCCTTGCCAAGACCAAGCTGGTCGAGACGCTCGGCGTCACGCTGGGTCTCGACGCCAAGCGCATCCAGTTCACGCCCGACCTGATGCCGTCGGACATCCTCGGCGCCGAGGTGCTCGACGAGAGCACCGCGGGCAGACGTGCCTTCCGCTTCATCGCAGGTCCGGTGTTCGCGCAGCTCCTGATGGCCGACGAGATCAACCGCGCCAGCCCGCGCACGCAATCGGCGCTGCTCCAGGCGATGCAGGAGCAGCACATCACCGTTGCCGGCGCGCGTCACGACCTGCCGAAGCCGTTCCACGTGCTCGCGACCCAGAACCCGCTGGAGCAGGAAGGCACCTATCCGCTGCCCGAAGCGCAGCTCGACCGCTTCCTGATGGAGATCGACGTCGACTATCCCGATCGCGACGCCGAGCGCCGCATCCTGTTCGAGACCACCGGCGCCGAAGAGACGCTGGCGAGGGGCTCGATGACCGCGGATGCGCTGATCACCGCGCAGCGGCTGATCCGCCGCCTGCCGGTCGGCGATTCCGTGGTCGAGGCGATCCTGTCGCTGGTCCGCTCGGCCCGTCCGGGTCCGGACAGCGGCGAGACCGGCAAGTTCATCGCCTGGGGCCCCGGCCCGCGCGCCAGCCAATCCCTGATGCTCGCGGTGCGCGCACGCGCGCTGATCGACGGACGGCTCGCACCCTCGATCGACGACGTGCTCGACCTCGCCGAACCTATTCTGAAGCACCGCATGGCACTGACCTTCCAGGCGCGCGCCGAAGGGCGCACGATTCCGGACGTGATCCGGCAGTTGAAAACACGGATCGGTTGATGGCCGCTGAGAACGGGCACACAGCGAAGGAGATCATCGCGATCCGACGTGCCGATGGCGAAAGCCGCACGCTCGCAGCTTCCTTGCCGCGCCTGGTGCTCGAGGCCCGCCGCGTCGCCGCCAACGTCATCCACGGCCTGCACGGCAGGCGCCGCGCCGGCTCCGGCGAAAATTTCTGGCAATACCGCCGCTTCGTCTCCGGCGAGCCGTCGCAGAACGTCGACTGGCGGCGCTCGGCGCGCGACGACCATCTCTATGTCCGCGAGCTCGAATGGGAAGCCTCGCACACGGTCTGGATCTGGCCCGACCGCTCGCCGTCGATGGCCTTTGCCTCGAAGACCGCGCGCGAGTCCAAGCTCGAACGCACCCTGATCGTCGCCTTCGCGCTGGCCGAGCTGCTGGTCTCGGGCGGCGAGCGCGTCGGCATTCCCGGGCTGATGGCACCGACCGCGAGCCGCAGCGTCATCGACAAGATGGCACAGGCGATGCTGCATGACGATGCCGACCGGCTGAGCCTGCCGCCGTCCTTCGTTCCTTCCGCGCTCGCCGAGATCATCGTGCTGTCGGATTTCTGGTCGCCGATCGCGGAGATCAGTGCGACGCTCGCAGGGCTCTCCGGCTCCGGCGCCCATGGCACGATGGTGCAGGTCGTCGACCCCGCCGAGGAGTCGTTCCCCTATTCCGGCCGCATCGAGTTCGTCGAGCCGGAAGGCTTTGGCGTGATCACCGCCGGCCGCGCCGAGAGCTGGGCGCAGGATTACACCGCACGGCTCGCGCTGCACCGCGACCAGATCCGCGCCCAGACCTCAAAGCTCGACTGGCTGTTCACGACGCACGCGACCGACCGCTCCGCCGCCGAATTGCTGCTGTTCCTGCATGCCGGCATGCAGGTGAGCAAGTCGGGCGCGCGCACCACCTTCATCAAAGCGGGGCCGGCCGCATGATGGGATTGCCGCTCGCCTTCACCGAACCGCTGCTCCTGATCGGCCTCGTCAGCCTGCCGGTGCTGTGGTGGCTCCTGCGCGTGATGCCGCCACGGCCGCGCCGGATCGAGTTTCCGCCGACGCGCCTGTTGTTCGACATCGCGCCAAGGGAAGAGACGCCTTCGCGGACGCCGTGGTGGCTGACTGCGCTGCGCCTCCTGGCAGCGGCGCTCGTCATTTTCGCCGCCGCCGGCCCGATCTGGAATCCGCAGACGGGGCTTGCCGGCAGCAAGGCGCCGCTGATGATCATGTTCGACGACGGCTGGAGCGCGGCCTCGAACTGGGACATCAGGATCAGGGCCGCCGACGAGCTGATCGCCAACGCCGACAACGACCGCCGCGCCATCGCGCTGGTGCCGCTGTCCGAGCCGAACCGCGACATCACCCTGATGCCGGCGGGGGCGGCGCGCGTCGCGCTGCGCCAGCTGGTACCGAAACCCTATTCGATCGAGCGCGTCGAAACCCTCGCAGCGGTCGATCGTTTCCTGAAAGCGACCGGCGACTGCGAGATCGCCTGGTTGTCGGATGGCGTCGATACCGGCCGCGGCGAGGAATTCGTGCAGGCCCTCGGCAAGACCATCGGCGATCGCAGCCTGACCGTGTTCGAAGGCGGCACCTCCTCTCCGCTGGCGCTCGTCGCGGCCGAGAACGCCGCCGCCAGGATGACGGTGAAGGTGCTGCGCACCGACAGCGGCATTGCCGTCGGCACCGTGCGCGCGCTGGACCAGAAGGCTTCGCCGATCGGCGAAGCCCGTTATTCGTTCGGCCCGCAGGACAAGGAAACCGAGGCCGCGTTCGACCTGCCGGTCGAGCTGCGCAACGACATCACGCGGCTCGAGATATCGGGCGAGCGCTCCGCCGGCGCGGTGCAGCTGCTCGACAAGCGCTGGCGCCGCCGCGCCATCGGCATCGTCTCGGGCGCGACCAGCGAGACCGCGCAGCCGCTGCTGGCGCCGACCTTCTACCTCACCCGCGCGCTGGCGCCGTTCGCCGACGTGCGGCTCGCCGACAAGGGCTCGCCGCAGCAGGGCATCACCCAGTTCCTCGACCAGAAGCTGCCGATGATCATCCTGGCCGATGTCGGCACCATCGCGCCTGAAATCCGCGAGCGTCTCAATGCCTGGATCGACCAGGGCGGCGTGCTGGTGCGGTTCGCAGGGCCCCGCCTGGCGCAGGCCGAAGACGATCTCGTGCCGGTCAAGCTGCGCAAGGGCGGCCGCACGCTCGGCGGCAGCCTGACCTGGGAAAAGCCGCAGCACCTCGCCGCCTTCGCGGCCGACGGTCCGTTTGCCGGCGTCGTGGTCCCCAAGGACGTCACCGTGAGCCGCCAAGTGCTGGCCGAGCCCGATGCCGTGCTCGCCACCAAGAGCTGGGCGTCGCTGGAAGACGGCACGCCGCTGGTGACGGGCGAGCATCGCGGCAAGGGCATCGTCAGCCTGTTCCACGTCAGCGCCGACATGCGCTGGTCGGATCTGCCGATGTCGGGCATCTTCGTCGAAATGCTGAGGCGGGTCGTCGACATGTCCGGCTACACCGCCAAGCCCGGCGCCGGGGTCGCCAGCGAGGCGACCACCGAGACGGTGGCGCCGCTGCACATGCTCGACGGCTTCGGCGCCTTCGGTCCGCCGCCGGCCACGGCAAAGCCGCTGCCCGCGGACTATCGCGACCGCGCCACACCCGATCATCCGCCGGGCTTCTACGGTCCGGCAGAAGGACCGCTCGCCGTGAACACGCTTGCTAGCGCCGACCGCATCGCAGCCCTAAACACCGCGAGCCTGCGCGCCCGGCACGCCACCTACACCAATGCCGAGCCGCGCGACTTACGCGGCTGGCTGCTGTCGACGGCGCTCGCCTTATTCCTGGTCGACGCCATCATCGTCGCGGTGCTCGGCGGCGGCCTCGCCGCGCTGCTGCGCCGCCGCGCCGCGCCTGCAATGATCCTGCTCGGCCTCGTGCTTGCGGGCCTCCCGGCGCTGTCGCCGACACCCGCGCGCGCCGACAGCACCACGGACGAGTTCGCGATGAAGGCGGTATCGCAGACCCGCCTCGCCTATGTCGTGACAGGCAATGCCGACGTCGATTCCATCGTCAAGGCCGGCCTGACCGGACTGACGCTGTTCCTGGCGCAGCGCACCGCGCTCGAGGCCGGCGATCCCGTCGGCATCGATCCCGCGCGCGACGAACTCGCCTTCTTCCCGCTGATCTACTGGCCGATCGTGCCCGGCGCGCCCAAGCCGCCGCAGGACGCCATCAACAAGATCGACGCCTACATGAAGCAGGGCGGCACCGTGCTGTTCGACACCCGCGACGCGATCGAAGCGCCGGCCGGCGACAACGGCGCCTCGCAGACGCCGGGCATGCGGGCGCTGCGCGACATCCTGTCCTCGCTCGACGTGCCCGAGCTCGAGCCGGTGCCGCGCGAGCACGTTCTGACCAAGACCTTCTACCTGCTGCGCGACTTCCCCGGGCGCTTCAACAGCGGCCAGACCTGGGTGGAGACCCTGCCGCGCGATGACGACGACGAGAGCGCGCAGCGTCCGGCGCGCGGCGGCGACGGCGTCTCGCCGATCATCATCACCTCGAACGATCTTGCCGGCGCCTGGGCCGTGCGCCCCGACGGCCAGTACATGCTGCCGGTGACCGGCGGCGACCCACGCCAGCGCGAATTCGCCTACCGTGCCGGCGCCAACATCGTGATGTACACGCTGACCGGCAACTACAAGGCCGACCAGGTGCACGCACCGGCCCTGATCGAACGGCTGGGGCAATAGGATCGACATGAATTACGGCATCGCGTTCACGCCGCTTGTTCCCGCGATCGTCCTGTGGCTCGCGCTGGCCGCGATCGTCGTCATCGCGCTCGTGCTGCTGCTGGCGCGTGCGCGCGGCGCTGCGGTGCGCGTGGCCGCGCTGGTGCTGTTCCTGCTGGCGCTCGCCAATCCCTCCTTCACCCGCGAGGACCGCGATCCCCTCACCTCGGTCGCCGCGGTCGTGGTCGACAAGAGCCCGAGCCAGAATTTCGGCAACCGCAATCGCGAGGCAGCAGCGGCGCAGGAAGCGCTGGTCGACGGCCTGAAGAAGATCAAGGGCCTCGAGGTCCGCGTCGTCGACGCCGGACAGGCCGACGGCGAGACCGACGGCACAAGACTGTTCGGCGCCCTCGCCTCGGCCTTGTCCGACGTGCCGGTCGACCGCGTCGCCGGCGCGTTCCTGATCACCGACGGCCGCGTCCACGACATTCCCGCGAACGCCGCCGCGCTCGGCTTCCAGGCCCCGGTGCACGCGCTGATCACCGGGCAGAAGGACGAGCGCGACCGCCGCATCGCGATCACGGCGGCGCCGCGCTTCGGCATCGTCGGCCAGGTCCAGACCATCACCTACCGTCTCGACGACCAGGGCGTCTCCGGCGAGCGCGCCAAGGTCACGGTTCGCCGCGACGGCGAGGTCATCAACGAGCGCACGCTGGGAAGCGGCCAGAGCGCGAGCGTCGACGTCGACATCAAGCATGCCGGCCCGAACATCGTCGAGATCGAGGCCTCGCCGCTCGAGCGGGAGCTGACGCCGGTCAACAACCGCGCCGTCGTCGCCATCGACGGCGTGCGCGACAAGCTGCGCGTGCTGCTGGTCTCGGGCGAGCCGCATTCCGGCGAGCGCACCTGGCGCAACCTCCTGAAGTCCGACGCCAGCGTCGATCTCGTGCACTTCACCATTTTGCGCCCGCCGGAGAAGCAGGACGGCACGCCGATCAACGAATTGTCGCTGATCGCGTTTCCGACCCGCGAGCTGTTCCAGCAGAAGATCAACGAATTCCAGCTAATCATCTTCGATCGCTACGCCCGCCAGGGCGTGTTGCCGATCGCCTATTTCGACAACATCGCGCGCTATGTGCGTGGGGGCGGCGCGGTGCTCGTCTCCGCCGGTCCCGACTACGCCTCCAATACCAGCATCTGGCGCACGCCGCTGGATTCGGTGCTGCCGGCCGAGCCGGTCGGTGTGACCGAGAAGCCGTTCTATGCGCACCTGTCCGACATCGGCAAACGCCATCCGGTCACGCGCGGGCTGGAGGGCTCGGCAAGCGAGCCGCCGCGCTGGAGCCGCTTCTTCCGCACCGTCGACACCCGCAATTCCGTCAACCCGCCTGTGATGACGGGCGTCGACGGCAAGCCGCTATTGTTCCTGTCGCGCTTCGGCGAGGGACGGGTCGCGCTGCTGCTCTCCGACCACATCTGGCTGTGGGCGCGCGGCTATGAGGGCGGCGGCCCGCATCTCGACCTGCTCAGGCGGATGTCGCACTGGCTGATGAAGCAGCCGGATCTCGATGAAGAAGCACTGCGCCTCCAGGTGCAGGGCAAGGACCTCGTGGTGGTGCGCCAGACCATGTCGGACAGCGTGCAGCCGGTGAGCGTGACCTCGCCGTCGGGCGTGTCGCGCGACCTGACGCTGAGCGCCGGCGATCCCGGCGAGTGGCGCGCCAGCCTGCCGGCCAACGAACTCGGCCTGTGGCAGGCGACCGACGGCACGCTGAAGGCGCTGATCAATGTCGGCCCGACCAATCCGAAGGAGTTTTCGGAGGTCACCTCCACCACCGAAACCCTGAAGCCGCTGACGCAGGCGACCGGCGGCAATGCCGTGCGCGTGGTCGACGGCTCTAGCGTCGAGCTGCCGCGCGTCGTGCCGGTGCGCTCGGTGAGCGTCTTCCATGGCGACGGCTGGATGGGCGTGCGGATGCGCGACGCCAGCGTCGTGAAGGGCGTCGGCGTGCTGCCGATCTTCGCCGGCCTGATCGGCCTGTTGCTGCTGCTCGGCGCTTTCGCCGCGACCTGGGTCCGCGAAGGGCGGTGATTTCCTGAAGCGCGATGGGATCGGACTCGCCTAGCGCCGCGACGGCGGTGCGTTCCCTCCCCCCTTGCGGGGGAGGGCTCTCGCTTATGACCTTTGACAGCGCCTCACCGCACGCCTCATCCTTCGAGACGACCGCTTTCAGCGGTCTCCTCAGGATGAGGCTAAGCGGCACCGTGCCCGTCGAAGCTGCTGCCACGCACGCCGCCCTCATCCTGAGGAAGCCCGCCGAAAGCGGGCGTCTCGAAGGATGGCCGCAGGAACCGCTCTCATATGCGATTCCCCTGCCCCGCAAAGGAGAGGGAAGGGAGAGAGCACCACTGTTGGCTGATCTCGATTCGAGTTCAACCCATCGCGCTCTAGTTGCCCGAACGACACATCGGATCGGCCGCCTGCGCCCGTTGATCCGCTTGCCGTTGACATCCACAGACCGATCGGGCGATGTTACAATATAACATCGCGACATCTCGGGGAGAGATGCCTCGCGATGTGGGGTGGCGTTTCCAGATGAAGTGGTTCCGGTCGAATATCAGGCACGGCGCCCGGCTCGCGTTGTTCGCGATGCTGGTGCAATTCGCGCTGACATTCGGCCACAGCCACTGGTTCGCCCAGGCCGCCCCCCTTGCGACAGCGTCGCTTCAGCAGACCGACAGCAGCAGCGACGTTGCCTCGACCGACCGCGGCGCGGTCAAGAAGCAATCGCCTTCAGGCCCCGACCGGGAGCAGCCGGGCGAGGACAATTGCGCGATCTGCGCCGTGGTCGCGATGGCAGGCACTCTCCTGTTCTCGACGCCGCCTCTCCTGGAGCTGCCGCAGGCGATCGAGCTGCTCCACCGCACCCTAGATGCCGAGTTCATCCATCTGAAATCGGCCGGCACGGCGTTCCAGCCGCGCGCCCCACCCGCGTCCTGACTTCCAACGTCGTTTGATCACGCCCGGGCTCGCCGCGCCACACGCGCGGACGATCGCCCGGGAGAAGTTGAAGCCGAATTCCGTCGCACCGCGACGGCAGGCCGCCTCCGATCAACAAACATCTTGCGGACGCGCCTGACTGGAATCAGGACCATGTCATTTGAATTGCGACGCGTGCAGCATCTCGCCGGAGCGAGCCTGCTCCTGCTCGGCGCCGCCGCCACATCTGCGTTCGCCCAAGAACCAGTACAACAACCGGTACAACAGACTGCGCAGGACAAGTCGTCGACCGAGATCCCCGCCGTCACCGTGACGGCGCCGAGCCCCATCGTGCGCAGGGTGGTACCGACCCGCAGCCCAGTCCGCGTCGCGCGCACCGGACGGTCGCGCAGCCAACAACACACGGCCGAAGCTGCGCCACCGGCAGCAGTCACCGCCGCGACACCTCAGCAAGGCGTGCTGCCCATTGTGACCAACCAGTTCGCCACCGTCACGGTGGTGCCGAACGAGGAGATCCGCCGCGAGGGCGGCGGTCAGCTCGGCGATCTCTTGTTCTCCAAGCCTGGCATCACCGGCTCGAGCTTCGCGCCCGGCGCCTCCAGCCGGCCGATCATCCGCGGGCTCGACGTCAACCGCGTCGGCATCGTCGAGAACGGCACCAATTCCGGCGGCGCCTCCGATCTCGGTGAGGATCATTTCGTCCCGATCGATCCGCTCGCGACCAACCAGGTCGAGGTGGTGCGCGGGCCTGCTGCGCTGCGCTACGGCTCCACCTCGATCGGCGGCGTCGTCAGCGCCACCAACAACCGGATTCCGGATGCGCTGCCGAGCTGCGCACCATCGTTCCAGACCTACGGCCTGCCGACCAAGGCGCCGCTGGCGACCGCCGCGACCTCGCCTTGCGTCACGGCCGAGACGCGCACGGCGTTCAGCTCGGTCGATCGCGGCGTCGAAAGCGGCGTGCTGCTCGACACCGGCGGCGGCCATTTCGCGTTCCATGCCGACGTCTATGGCCGCACCACCACGGACTATGGCATCCCGAGCTATCCCTATCTGAACGACCAGACGCGATCCGTCGCCAACGGCCGCCAGCCGAACTCGGCGACGCGCTCGGACGGCGCCTCGATCGGCGGCTCCTACTTCTTCCAGGGCGGCTATATCGGGGCCGCGATTACGCAGAACGACTCGCTCTACCACATCCCCGGCATCGACGGCGCCGACCACAACACGCGCATCGACGGCCACCAGACCAAGATCAACGTCAAGGGCGAGTACCGTCCCGATGCCGCCGCGATCGACACCATCCGCTTCTGGGCTGGCGCGACCGACTACCGGCACAACGAGATCGGCCTTGCCGATCCCGCCGATCCCAACACCGACGGCGTGCGGCAGACCTTCACCAACAAGGAGCAGGAGATCCGCACCGAGGTGCAGCTGATGCCGTTCAACGCGCGCTTCGCCGAGGTGACGACGGCGCTGGGCTTCCAGGTCGGTCATCAGGAGCTGACGGCACCGAGCCCCGACAATCCCGGCACGCTGTTCAACGGCCTGTGGGACCCCAACAACAACACCCGCGTTGCTGCTTACGCCTTCAACGAGTTCAAGTTCACGGACGCGACGCGAGCCCAGATCGCCGGCCGCATCGAGCATGTCGAGCTGCACGGCACCACGCCGAATTTCCCGGCCGACTACCTGCCCGACGGCACGCCGCAGGTGGCGATCGCGCGCAATCCGTCCTACACGCCGAAGAGCGGCAGCATCGGCCTGCTGCAGGACCTGCCCGGCGGCATGGTCGGCAGCATCACCGCGCAATATGTCGAGCGCGCACCGAAGGCCGCCGAGCTGTTCTCGCGCGGCGCCCATGATGCGACCGCGACCTTCGACATCGGCAATCCGAACCTGACGATCGAGACCGCCAAGTCGGTCGAGGTCGGCGTGCGCAAGGCGACGGGACCGTTCCGGTTCGAGGCGACCGTCTACTACACGCATTTCGACAATTTCATCTTTCGCCGCCTCACCGGCGTGATGTGCGACGACGATTTTGCCTCGTGCGGCACGCCCGGCGCCGAGCTGAACCAGGCCGTCTATTCGCAGCGCAATGCCAATTTCCGCGGCGGCGAATTCCAGTCGCAATTCGATGTTGGCGCGTTCCAGGGCGGCATCTGGGGCATCGAGAACCAGCTCGACGTGGTCCGCGCCACCTTCAGCGACGGCACCAACGTGCCGCGGATTCCGCCGCTCAGAATGGGCGGCGGCGTGTTCTGGCGCGACGACAACTGGCTGATGCGCGTCAACCTGTTGCACGCCTTCGCGCAGAACAACGTGGCCGTGATCGCGGAGACGCCGACGGCAGGCTACAACCTCCTGAAGGCCGAGGTCAGCTACAAGACGAAGCTCGACCGCAACTGGTTCGGCGCACGCGAGATGATTGCCGGCATCGTCGGCAACAATCTCCTCAACGAGAACATCCGCAACTCGGTGTCCTACACCAAGGACGAGGTGTTGATGCCCGGCATCGGCGTGCGGGCGTTCGCCAACTTCAAGTTCTAGCGTTGTTCGGGTCGGGGCCTGCGGGCCCCGAAACGCACCGTCATTGCGAGGAGCTCTTGCGACGAAGCAATCCAGGCTGCCTCTGCGGAAAGATTCTGGATTGCTTCGCTACGCTCGCAATGACGAAGTATGGGGTGGGTTGCTGCGCTTCCCACTCACGGAGTCGCACACACCAGCGGCTTCTCGAAGCGCCACTGGTTCACGGGGAAAGGCCCGTTCGAGGTCTCTGACATCTTCACGAAGGTGCCGGCGTTGCGCCAGCCGCTTTTCTCGTAGAACCGTGCAGCGCGCATGTTGCCGACCGCGCATGCCAGCCACGCCAGCTCCGCGCCGCGCGCGGCGAGCCGTGCCTCCGCATCGGCGATCAGCGCCGCGGCCACGCCTGTCCCGTGTGCCTTTGACGACACGAAGAGCTGGTACAATTCGTCACCCCTGAGAGCGCACAAGCCGAGCGGCGCTCCAGCCGGGCCGACGACGCAGACATCGGGAAGCATCACCGCGAGCCGATCGCGAAAGCTCGCAAGCGTGCGGAGACGGACCAGCTCCGGATGCGCAAGATGCGCGTGCGATTCATGCCAGACGTCGTGCCACATGCTGGCGAGATGATCGATCTCACCGATATCAGCGGGGCGCACCTGCATCGTCGCTACTCCCTCCGGACAAGCCCGTCGCGGCAGATGCACCCACCTGAATTCATCACGCTTTGGCCCAAGCGGCCGCTTCAGGGGCGTCCTCTGCCGCCTCCTGGAAGAGGTGGGCAAACAGCAGGCTCCACAGCGTCAGGAGAGAAATCGGGATGGTGTAGTATGGCGTCGCGATCGGATAGGTGAGGAAGAAGGCGAGATTGATCGCCAGATTGGCGATCGTGAGCTGTGCGACACGGCGAGCGCCATTCGGCTGCCGCAACAGCCAGAGCGAGCTCGCGATTCCGATGACGATCAACAACGTCTGGAGCGGGTCGGCGAGATAGTCCCGGATCACTGCGAACGAGAAATCCAGCGGCCTGACATCGGGATTGTTGCCGTAGGTCGACGCGAACGGACTGCCGGCATTGACGGCGTAAGAGACGATGGTCGGCACCACGCCGGCCAGCAACGCAATGCCGAACGCGACCCCCTGCAAGAACCGGGGCATCGTGCGTTCCGCCAGGAACGCGACCAGGAGAAACATGCAATAGCCGGACGCCAGGAAGAGGTTGGCCAGGCGGAAATCGACCGTCAAGCCGAGCAGGAAGCCGATGGACGCCAACAGCCCGATCCTCGGTTGAGATTGCGGGCTCGTCAGCCATCGCGCCGTGAGACATCCTGCGAGCGCGCACACGACGGCCGTCGGGGCCATCGAATAGCTCGCCTTCACCGGATTGACCATCACGTAGATGGCAAGACAGCCGAACGTCCCGACCATCAGCACCGACCTTGTGGTGCGCGCGAGAGAGAGGGCAAATAGCGCGAAGCCGAAGACGACACCCGTCGCAAGCATGTACATGGGTGCGACCTGGTGACCTGGCGGAAACAACGCCAACACGAGGCCGACACCGGGCGGGTATTGGATGACGACCTTCCCTGTGGCCGGCATCAAGTTGTGACAGGGCGCATCGGTCGTATCGTCCCACTTCGGGTAGTCGATCGCCTTCAGCTTTGCTTTCAGATAGCCATCGTCGTCGCGGGTGAGGTTGGTGTCGAAGCCTCCCACCAGCCCGAACCTCTGGAACAGATGCGCCTGCCGCAGGTAGCAGATGTCGTCGTAGACGCCGCGAGCCTCACTCCATCGCAACATGGTCCAGAAATGGCCGACCAGAATCGCGAGAAACAAGACGGCGAAAACGGCTTTGCTCGTACGGATGTTTTTCATTGGGATCTTGCCGCGGCGGGAGGCGCTGGCTCTGCGGTTAGCGAAATGCAAGATAGAGATTGGACGATAACGGGCCGAGCGACAAGCCGGTGTAGCCCACCGCCGCCGGCCTGGCGATCAGCGCGGTGAACTCCAGCAGCCGTTTTCGTGTCATCAGGATCAGGTTCTGCTCGTCGGTCCATTCCGACTTGCGGGTGATCATGCAGGCGATCCTGAAGGTGCCGTCCAGGTAGTGCGCCAGCGGGATCGCCGTGTGGTGCTCGACCGGAAAGAACCTGTTGGGCACCGTTATGAACACCCGCCTCGCAACGCGGCAAAGCTCCTTGACCAGGAGCCTCTGGTTTTCGTGGCTTCCGGCATGCTCGAGCACGGCATTGGACGTCGCAACGTCGAATTCGTTGTCGTCGAACGGCAGCCGAGTATTCGGCTCGATCTGCACGTAACGGCAAAGCGGAAAAGCCGCCTTGAACTCGACTCCTTCGCCGAGCCCGCAGGCCGTGATCTTGTGCTGATGTGGGTAGCTTCTTTCCAGTACGTTTGCGCCGTCGTTGATCACGTCGGACACTCCGACGTCCAGGATCTCGTCCGACGCGGACGGCTGCATGTGGGCGATGAAATCCTGGAATATGCGGTCGCGCGCCGCGATGAGCAGCTTTTCCGCCGTCCCCCCGGACGCCACCTCTCGGTAATATTGCTGATCGACCGGCACTACCCTACCTCATGTGAGCTTCGAAGGGATGGCGCGTCAGGTTGGCGCCTTGCTCCAGTCCGGACCGACTGGCCCCGATACGCCTTCGAACGCGCCCTCGACGAGTTCGACGACGAGGAGCCGGGCGTAATCGACCGGGCCCGGCATCGTGACCCGTCCCTTCGGCACTGGCTTGAAGCCGACGCGGCTGTAATAGGGCTCGTCGCCGACCAGCAGCACCAGGCGGTGGCCCTGCGCCTTCGCATCCTTCAGCGCGCGCTCGAGCAGCTGCCGGCCGACGCCGCGGCCGCGGAACGGAGGCTCAACCGTCAGCGGCCCGAGCAGCAGCGCCGGCGTGTCGCCGACGCAGATCGGCAATTGCCGCACGGATCCGACCAGCAGCGTACCGACGCGGGCGGTGAAGGACAGTTCGAGCACATGATCGACGTGCTCGCGGATGCGATAGGCGCTCAGCACAAAGCGGCCGGGTCCGAAGGTGCGTTCGTGCAGCCGCTCGATTGCCTGAGCATCGCCGGCGGCTTCGGACAGGATGGTGAGTGAGAGATCGTTCATCGCGTCACAGCGTGTTCAAGCGGAATCATCGGTTGGTGTCGGAAAAAACAGTCGGGCGGCGTCGGCGGGATATCACCTCGGAGGGCGGTGGTCCATGGGATTACGTCCGCCTCCGAGGCCATTTCAGTTCCTCCCGAACGGCGGTTGGGACAGATAGGCGAGCATCTTCATTTCCCGCCGGCCGCGCGTCACGGTGTCGAGCACGAGCCCCGACGAAGCCGAAAGCAGCGCCATGATCATCAGACCCATGGAGAGCACGGCGGTCGGCAGGCGCGGCACGAGGCCGGTTTCGAGGTAGGTGATGACGACGGGCAGCCCGAGAGCGATCGACAGCAGCGCGAGGACGATGCCGATCGCCGAAAAGAAGCGCAGCGGCCGCTCCGATCGGTTGAGCTTCAGCATCGTGTTGAAGATGCGCAAACCATCCTGCCAGGTATTGAGCTTGGAGAAGGACCCCTCCGGACGCGCGTAATAGGGCGTCTCGACCTCGGCGGCCGGGAGCGACAATTCCAGCGCATAGACCGCAAATTCGGTCTCGATCTCGAAACCGTCGGACAGAACGGGAAAGGATTTGACGAAGCGACGCGAGAACACGCGGTAACCGGACAGCATGTCCTTGAAGGCGTGACCGAAGGTCGATGCCAGGAAACCGGTGAACACCCGGTTGCCCATGCGATGACCACGTCGGTAGGCCGCTTGCGATTGATCGACACGGAGCCCCACAACCATATCCAGATGCTCATCGAGCAGCTTGTCGATCATGCGCGGAGCGCTCGGCGCGTCGTAGGTCGCATCACCATCGACGAGCACGTAGATGTCCGCCTCGATGTCCGCGAACATGCGGCGCACGACGTGACCTTTGCCCTGGCGCCGTTCGCTACGCACAATCGCGCCGGCCTCGCGCGCGATCGTCGCGGTACGGTCGGTCGAGTTGTTGTCGTACACGTAGACTTCGGCCGCAGGCAGCGCCTTGCGGAAATCGGCGACGACCGTCGCGACGGCGGCTTCCTCATTGTAACAGGGAACCAGCACGGCGACCCGAAATGGCCATGACTTCGTCGATTCAGGCAAGCTTCATCCCTCGTCCATATGTCGAGACCGCAGTCGCGGTGACTACTAGCACAGGCCGCCCTCAGCGCCACGTCGCAATCAGGGGCTGGCCGCCCAGTACCTCCGCGATCCGCAACCGCGTCCCTGGCGTGGTCCCCTCGGGCAGCGCCGTGATCGCGAAGAACCCGCACTCGACGATCTCGTGGTTGGGCGCGGGCAGGCGATCCTGCCTGAATTGCCTGACCACGTAGACCGCGACGTGGTCGCGGCGGGAGACGTGGTTGTTGAGGAAGATGCCGTGCAGCATGGCGTCCGCGGTGAGGTCGATGTCGCCCTCCTCCTTGAGCTCGCGCCGCATCGCCTGCTCCATGGTCTCGCCGAGATCGACGCCGCCGCCGGGCAGATACCAGCCGGAGATGTAGCTGTGCCTGACCAGGAACACCCGGTTCTCGGAATCCAGCACCACGGCGCGAACGCCGAGGGTCATGCCGCGAACCAGCAGGAAATAGGCGTGGAAGATTCGCCGCAGCAGCGGCTCGAACTTCCGTCGGACGCGGTTGAGACGATCTTCCATCAGGCTCTCTTCAGTCCCCTCTTCAGGCCTTGCGCGAGGCTTGGCTTGCACAGTCCTCGCGACCTTGCCATTACAGCGGAGCAATAGCGAGGCAATCGCGCGCCATGGCTCCCTTCACGCTCGCCCATCTGTCCGACCCGCATCTGCCGCCCATGCCGAAGCCGCGGCTGATCGAGCTCGCCGGCAAGCGCGCGCTCGGCTACGTCAACTGGACGCGCAATCGCCACAGGTACCAGCGCCGCGAGGTGCTCGACGCACTCGTCGCCGACGTCAAGGCGCTGGCGCCCGACCACATCGCGGTGACGGGCGATCTCGTCAATCTGGCGCTGGAGGCGGAGTTCGCGCCCGCGCGCGCCTGGCTCGACGGCGTCGGGCCGCCCGACCGCGTCACCACGATTCCCGGCAATCACGACGCCTATGTCCGCGCCACCTTTCATCGCTTCGGCGAGACCTTTGCGCCCTATCTTGCAAGCGACGACGGCAGCGTCGGCTTTCCGGCCCTGCGCCGGCGCGGGCCGCTCGCGCTGATCAGCCTGTCCACGGCGGTGCCCACCCTGCCGCTGATGGCGACGGGCACGCTCGGGCGCGATCAGCTCGCAGCCCTCGACCAGGTTCTCGAACGGCTCGCGGCGGAAGGCGTCTTCCGCGTGCTGCTGGTGCATCATCCCCTGAAGTCCGACGCGCGCCAGAAGCGGATGACGGACGCGGCCGATCTGCTGGCACTCTTGAAGCGCCACGGCGTCGAGCTGGTCCTGCACGGCCACGACCACATTCATTCGACGATGTGGTTCGAGGGGCCCAACGGCAACATTCCCGCGATCGGCGTGCCGTCGGCGTCCGCGCTCGCACACGGGCGCTACCCGGCGGCGGCGTATAATCTGTTCACGATCGAGAAGGACAATGCCGGCTGGCGCTGCGAGCAGACAGTGCGCGGACTCGGGTCCGGATTTCAGATCCGAGAGATCAAGCACGCAAGGTTGATCTAGTTCACCGTCATTGCGAGCGAAGCGAAGCAATCCAGAGTCCCTCCGCGGAAAGATTCCTGGATTGCTTCGCTTCGCTCGCAATGACGGCGGAGGGAAATTCACCAGCTCCGCAGGGCCGCCAGCACGGCGACGCCGAACAAGGCGGCGGCGCCGAGGATGAAGCCGAACACGAACGGCCAGACGCGCGAGCGGGCCGGCCGCTCCGCAGCCTCCGGCTTCGGCTCGGGCAGCACGACCATCGCATGCTCGCGCTCGATCATGCGGCGGGCGACATAGTCGGTGACAGCCTCGACGATCACGGAGGTGTCGTGCGATTCGGCGAGCACGATGCGGCCGAAGCGGGTGTCCTGGACGAAGCGGTACATCCGCTTGTCGCGCCCCATCATGATGTGCGCGACGACGTCGATCCAGAGTCGGGGCGTATCGCCCTGGCTGATGCCGCGGTCGAACAGGTCGATCTGCTCGGGCACCTGTGCAAACAAGGGATCGAGCGCGTCGTTGAGGATCTCGAGCCGCGCCACCTCGGCATCGCGCAAATCGACGACGACGCCGGTCCGGTCGGCGGCCTCGATCCGCGCGCGCAACAGCGCGTCGCGCAGCCGCACCGGGCGCGGCTGGCTGGGATGGGTCCCGCTGGTCTCGGGCTCTGACATTGTCGGCCTCGTCCTCACTTGCCTCCATTAACCTATCAGCAACCAAACCGTCCGCAAAGGGTCCACAATTCCAAATACTTACGGCGCCCACAGCTGTCTCACCTGTGCCAAAAACAGACGATCCCACCCGGCTTGCGCCGGATGGGACCCTCCGTCCTTGGACGTCTTCTTGATTAATCAGGCAGCCGTCAGGCCGAGACCCGCGAGGGCTCTTCCACGATGGAGAAGCGGACGCCGGCCTTGTGGCGGTTCTCTTCCGAGACCGTACGCCAGGCATCTTCGGCTTCCTTGCGGGTCTTGAACGGACCCTGCACCTGGGCCGAGCCTTCCACGAGCTTGTGGAAGTTCATCGAACCGAACTCGCCGCCGATCACCCAGAAATTGCTGCCTTTGGTCATTGTCAGTCTCCTCTTGGATAGCGTGGTGCGTTAGCCGAACTGGTTCATCGTGTTGTGGGCGCCGCCCGCCTTCAGGGCAGCCTCGCCGGCGAAGTACTCCTTGTGGTCGTCGCCGATGTCGGAGCCGGCCATGTTCTGGTGCTTCACGCAGGCGATGCCCTGACGGATCTCGGCGCGCTGGACGTTCTTCACGTAGCCGAGCATGCCCTGCTCGCCGAAGTACTCCCTGGCCAGATTGTCGGTCGAGAGCGCCGCGGTGTGGTAGGTCGGCAGCGTGATCAGGTGGTGGAAGATGCCGGCACGCTTGGCCGAATCCGCCTGGAAGGTGCGGATGCGCTCGTCGGCTTCCTTCGCCAGCGGCGTGTCGTCATATTCCGCCTTCATCAGCTCGGCACGGTTGTACTTGCTGACGTCCTTGCCGGCTTCCTTCATCGCGTCGTAGACCTGCCAACGGAAGTTGAGGGTCCAGTTGAACGACGGCGAGTTGTTGTAGGCCAGCTTCGCGTTCGGAACCACCTTGCGGATACGATCGACCATCTTGGCGATCTGCTCGATATGCGGCTTCTCGGTCTCGATCCAGAGCAGGTCGGCGCCGTTCTGAAGCGAGGTGATGCAATCCAGCACGCAGCGGTCCTCACCGGTGCCGGGACGGAACTGGTAGAGGTTGGAGGGCAGCCGCTTCGGACGCATCATCTTGCCGTTGCGGTGGATGATGACGTCGCCGTTGCGGGCGTTCTCCGCGGTGATTTCCTCGCAATCGAGGAAGCTGTTGTACTGGTCGCCGATGTCGCCGGGCTTGTGGCTGACGGCGATCTGCTGCGTCAGGCCAGCGCCGAGCGAGTCGGTGCGGGTCACGACGATGCCGTCTTCGACGCCGAGCTCGAGGAAGGCGTGGCGGCAGGCGCGGATCTTCGCCAGGAAGACGTCATGCGGCACGGTGACCTTGCCGTCCTGGTGGCCGCACTGCTTCTCGTCCGAGACCTGGTTCTCGATCTGGAGCGCGCAGGCGCCCGCTTCGATCATCTTCTTGGCGAGCAGATAGGTCGCTTCCGCGTTGCCGAAGCCGGCGTCGATGTCGGCGATGACGGGCACGACATGGGTCTGGAAGTTGTCGACCTTCTCGATCAACTCCTTCTCGCGGGTCTTGTCGCCTTCCTTGCGCGCCTTGTCGAGGTTGCGGAAGATGTCGTTGAGCTCGCGCGAGTCGGCCTGGCGCAGGAAGGTGTAGAGCTCTTCGATCAGCGCCGGCACCGAGGTCTTCTCGTGCATCGACTGGTCGGGCAGCGGTCCGAACTCGGAGCGCAGCGCCGCGATCATCCAGCCCGAGAGATACAGGTAGGTGCGATCGGTCTTGCCGAAATGCTTCTTGACCGAGATCAGCTTCTGCTGGGCGATGAAGCCGTGCCAGCAGCCCAGCGACTGGGTGTACTTAGTGGGATCGCCGTCATAGGCGGCCATGTCGGCCCGCATCAGCGCCGCGGTGTAGCGGGCGACGTCGAGGCCGGTCCTGAAGCGGTTCTGCAGGCGCATGCGCGCGATGTGCTCGGCCGTCACCCCGTTCCAGGTCGGCTGGGTCTCGAGGAGCGCCTGGGCTGCATCGATCTCGCTCTGATACGAGGCCGGAGCCTGGAAGGTGCTGATGCCACGGGGCTGATAGTTCATGTGCCTGATCCTTTCGCTGACGATGGCGATGTCTGGCCATCGACATTCTTGACAGTGCATTGCGAAATGCGTGTCAGGAGCTAAACGCGAAAACGGAAACTTCGTATAGATGGCTTGTTTTTTATTGGTGATGTCATGTAACATAAGAACATGTAACAGATGTTATTTTGTAAAGTTTGTAAAATTATAGGTCAGCGAGACTGTCCTTAATCGCCCTGGAGATCTGAAAAATGCCTGCCGAATCCGGGAAGAAACTGTTCGTCGGCCCGCGCTTCCGGCGGATCCGGCAGCAATTGGGGCTGTCGCAGACCCAGATCGCCGAGGGGCTCGGGATCTCGCCGAGCTACATCAACCTGATCGAGCGCAACCAGCGCCCGGTGACCGCCCAGATCCTGCTGCGGCTGGCCGAGACCTATGACCTCGACCTGCGCGACCTCGCCACCGCCGACGAGGACCGGTTCTTCGCCGAGCTCAACGAGATCTTCTCCGATCCCTTGTTCCGCCAGATCGACGTGCCCAAGCAGGAGCTGCGCGACCTCGCCGAGCTCTGCCCCGGCGTCACCCATGCGCTGCAGCGGCTGTACGCGGCCTATACCGAGGCCCGTCAGGGCGAGACGCTGGCGGCCGCGCAAATGGCCGACCGCGACGTTGGCACGCGCTACGAGACAAATCCGGTCGAGCGGGTGCGCGAGCTGATCGAGGCCAACCGCAACTATTTTCCGGAGCTCGAGCAGGCTGCAGAAGCCTTGCGCGACGAACTGAACGTGCCGGCCGAAGGGCTCTACGCGGCGCTGGCCGCGCGCCTGCGCGAAAAGCATTCGGTCCAGACCCGCATCATGCCTGTCGACGTGATGCGCGAGACGCTGCGGCGCTTCGACCGCCACCGCCGCCAGCTGCTGATCTCGGAGCTGGTCGACCCGCCCGGGCGCGCGTTCCAGCTCGCCTTTCAGCTCGGCCTTGGCGAATGCGCGCAGCAGCTGGAGACCATCATCGGCCGCGCCGGCCCGCTCGACGACGCGCCGCGGCGCCTGTTCCGCATCACGCTCGGCAACTATTTTGCGGCGGCGGTGATGATGCCCTACCCCGCCTTCCTCGCCGCAGCCGAAGCCCTGAACTACGACATCCACGTGCTGGCGCAGCGCTTCAATTCCGGCTTCGAGCAGGTCTGCCACCGCCTCACCACCTTGCAGCGGCCGAACGCGCGCGGCATTCCGTTCTTCCTGCTCCGCGTCGACAATGCCGGCAACGTCTCGAAACGCTTTTCCTCCGGCACCTTCCCATTCTCGAAATTCGGCGGCACCTGCCCGCTGTGGAACGTGCACTCGACCTTCGACACGCCGGATCGCCTGCTGAAGCAGGTGATCGAGCTCTCCGACGGCACGCGCTATTTCTCGATCGCGCAGATGGTGCGCCGGCCGGTGGCGCCGCACCCGCTGCCGCAGCCGCGCTTCGCCATCGGCCTCGGCTGCGAGATCCGCCACGCCGCGCGCCTCGTCTACGCCGCCGGCATGGACCTGGAGAAGGCGGAAGGCACGCCCATCGGGGTCAACTGCCGCCTCTGCGAGCGCGAAAACTGCGCCCAGCGCGCCGAGCCGCCGATCACGCGCACGCTGATCCTGGACGAGACGACGCGGCGCGTGAGTTCGTTCGCGTTCTCGAACGCACGGGAGTTGTAAAGCACACTGCTGTCATGCCCCGCCTAGTGCGCAATTGCGCACGGGGGCGGGGCATCCAGTACGCCGCAGCGTCTCAGTTCGATCACGGCCGTCTCGGAGTACTGGATCGCCCGCCTTCGCGGGCGATGACAGCGGAATGTGTGGCGGCGACCAGCAACTCACGCCAGCGTATGCACGATCACCGGCCCTGCGGCAGCGCGCGCGTCGCCGGCGAGCAGCGGGCCGAGATCCTTCTCGATCCAGGCGATCGCGCGCCGGTTCGCCTCCTCCGCCTGTTCGAACTTGTCGAAGATCGAGATCGCGGTGACCGTGTCGTCGCCGGCATAGACGACGTAGTAGGCGCGGAAGCCGTCAACGTCGCTGATGATCGGAACGGCGCCGTCCTTGATGCGGCGCGCCAGCTCCTCCGCGCTCCCGCTTTTCGCCTTGGCCTGACGGATGGCGGCATACATGACTTCCTCCTCCCGGCTATTGATGTGGGCTTTGTACCCGGACCGGATGTTACGCCGAAGCGCCGGGCCCGGATACCCTCCTTGGTTAACCCTGCACTAATCCGCCTGAGCGATCTGCAACCAACGGTTAAGCACGCCTCAACATCGCTGCCCTAGTCTCGCCCCACTCACTTTTCGCAAACAACGGTGGCCTATTCTGCCGGGCGAAGTGACATCAGGGGGTTCATCATGCGCATTGCGTTGCTGCTGACCGCGACCATCGTCGGCGCGCTTTTCACCAGTCCATCCAATGCCGGACCGCTCGATGCGCCCGCTGAAGCAGCGCAGGCGCTGCCGCCGGGCTTCCAGAGCTACCGCGGCTACATGTTCGACCTGTCGGAGAATTCCGATCGCAAGGATGTCGACAAGCTCACCGACAATCTGAAGCGCCAGATCGACGTCGTCGAAGGCGTCGGCCTCTCCCCGCGCATACTGCGCTTCTTCCACACCGTCCCGATCGTCGCGAACGAGCTGGCCTGCCTCGACGAAGGCGCCGCGACCGCATGCTACGGCAGGGTCACGCCGGACATGCAGCGCACCGCTCCCCGGACGCTGACGGTCTGGGACCCCAACAAGCAGCGCTGGACCAACCCGAACGCCATCGACCTCGCGGTCGATTCGGGGCTCGGCGTGATCATGCTGCGGCCGGACATGATGCGATACGAGAAGGAGGCGGTGCTGCTGCACGAGCTCCTGCACGCCTATCACGCGCGCCTGTTGCCGGACGGCTACGCCAACAAGGGCGTGATCGGCTATTACACGCTGGCGAAGTCCAAGGACCTCCTGCCCAAGGAATCCTATGCGCTGAAGAATCCCATGGAGTTCTTCGCCGTGACCGCCAGCATCTTCCTGGCCGGAAAGAGCGAATTCCACGACCCCAAGTCGCGCGAGACGCTGAAGGAGAAGATGCCGGACTATTACAAATACCTGGTCGGCGTGTTCGGCTTCGATCCCGACCCGGCCGCGTCCAGCGGCCCGGTGGCCTCGCTGAAGTGAGGCGGACGTAGCCCATCTGCACGGACTCGGCAAAAAGCCGCGCGAAATGCGCGGCTTTTTTTGTTTTGGTAACCGGAAGCTGCGGATGACGCCCGGCCGGGAATTGCCAAGGCGGGGCCCGATCTGCATAGTCCCGCCCGCATCGATACTGTTTTCAAGAGGATAGAAGAACATGGCGGACGCCGACCTGGATGTCGTGATCCGGCAACTGGCCAGACAGCTGCATACGGGCCTGATGACCCGCGCCAAGGAGCGGCGGGATCGCTTCAACGGCCTTGCGGCCAAGGCCAAGGGCAAGGAGACCGGCGACCGCTTCAAGATGATGGCCAAGGCCACCATGGAGCAGGCCACCGCCGCCGCCAAGCGCCTCCAGATGTCCGCCGACAACGTCGCCGACAGCTACGCGCGATCGATGCGAATCGCGGCCAGCACGCCGATCGCGGCGAAGGTTGAGAAGAAGCCGGCGAAGGACAAGCCGGTGAAGAAGGCCGCGAAGGCGAAGGCCAAGAAGAAGTAGCTGCGCTTTCTTCCTTCTCCCCTTGCGGGAGAAGGTGGCATAGGCGGCCTTCGGCCGCCGTTCTTAGGAACGCCGAAGCGGAGCTTCGGCTATGGCGCCGGATGAGGGGTTGCTTCAGCGAACTCGTCTGCGAGATTTCTACGCGCGGATAGATACCCCTCACCCGTCTCGCCGCTATCGCGGCGAGCCACCCTCTCCCGCAAAGGGGAGAGGGGAAGAGCCCGCAGCTCTAGATATCTTTCACCGCCGCGGTGCCAAAACCCGGGTCGGCTCGGCGCTGAGTTCGGCGAGCTTGGCGCGCGCTGCTTCGCGCGTGCGGACATCCTTGCCGGCGGGCAGCGCCAGCGCGGCTTCGAAATCGGCGCGCGCATCGTCGGCCTGGCCGCGGGCGAGGAATGCCAGGCCACGGTCGAGGCGGGCCTGCGCATCGGAGGGGTCGAGACGGACCGCCGTGTTGTAGCTCAGGATGGCGCGATCGAGATCGCCGGTGGCGGCGAGCGCGAGACCGCGCTGGTGATAGGGCGCGGCGAGCTTGGGATCATGCGCGATCGCCTCGTCGTAATCCGCAATGGCGAGCTCGAGGTCGCCGCTCTGCCGGCGCGCGGTCGCGCGGTCGCGATAAAGCGAGGCGCGGTTGGGATTGAGGTGAATGGCCTCGTCGAAATCGGCGATCGCCCGCCTGAAGTCGCCGTGGCGCAGCGCGATCCGCCCGCGCCCTTCATAGGCAAAGGCGATCAGCGAGCCGCGGAGCGGCGAGAAACCGATCACGGCCGCGCAAACGTCGGGATCGTCCTCGTCCCCGCAATTGACGACCATGTGTGTGGACAGGCCGACGAGCACGCCCAGGACGATCAGCAATAGTACGGCAGCTCTGGTCATCTTCGACGGTGACCGGTAACGGGCCGGCCACGCATCCCCTTTCGAAGGAAGTGTCACGGCAAGGTGTTAGCACCGGCCGGGACCATCCTGTGTGCGCCAGGTCACAAAGCCCCGCGCAAATCCTTACCGGTTCCGGATCAGCCCCAGGGACCACGTGAAGGACCACGCGAAGACGAATGGCCCCACGGGCTCGCCGGCGGATAGTTTTCGTTGGCGCCGACGGACGGCGCCGCCTGCGCGCCGAGCTCGGCCGCGAGCTGCTGGAGCGCCGCGATGCGGTTCTGCGTCGAGGGATGGGTGGCGAAGAGATTGTCCACGCCGTGGCCCGACAGCGGATTGATGATGAACATGTGCGCGGTCGCGGGATTCCGTTCGGCCTCGAAGTTCGGGACCTGATGTGCGGCGCCTTCGATCTTCACCAGCGCCGACGCCAGCCACATCGGCTGGCCGACGATGCGCGCACCGAGATTGTCCGCGGCATATTCGCGGGTGCGGCTGATCGCCATCTGCACCAGCATGGCGCCGAGCGGCGCGAGGATCATCATCAGGATCGAGCCGACGATGCCCGGGCCGTTGTTGTTGTCACGGTGGCCGCCGAAGAACATGCCGAACTGCGCCAGCATCGAGATCGCGCCCGCGATCGTCGCGGTGATCGTCATCAGCAGCGTGTCGTGGTGCTTGATGTGCGCAAGCTCATGCGCGATCACGCCGGCGAGTTCCTCGCGGCTGAGCTGGTGCATCAGGCCGGTGGTGACGGCAACGGCAGCGTTCTCGGGATTGCGGCCGGTCGCGAACGCGTTGGGCTGCGCCTCGTCCATCAGGAACACGCGCGGCATCGGCAAGCCCGCGCGACCCGCAAGCTCGGCGACGAGGCCGACCAGTTCCGGCGCGGTCGAACGGTCGACCTCATGGGCGCCGTACATCGAGAGCACCAGGCGGTCGGAGTTCCAATAGGTGAAGAGATTGGTCGCCGCGGCAATGACGAGCGCGATCATGGCGCCTGCGGCACCGCCGATCAGATAGCCCACGCCCATGAACAGGGCGGTGAGACCTGCGAGCAGCATTGCGGTACGAAAATAGTTCATGGCCGTCTCCCGAACCGGCCGCTGGCGCGCCTTGGGCCGGCGTCTTCGAAGTATGAATGCCGCCGAGCATCGCAAGGTTCATGCGGCGCGGAGCCGCAGATTCAAGGCCGCGCGGCCAGCCTTTCCCCCGTCGCTAAAGCTTGACCGGGATTTGCGCAAAAACACGCGCAGGTGCTTAGCAACCTGGAAAGCGCAGCATCGGCTTAATGCACGGTAACCGGGCACGCTGCGGGGCGCTCGCGCATTGACCGGTTCCGTGGGCCTCCCGTCAGCAAGGTGACCGTCATGGTAGACCGCTTACGTGCCGCTTCCGTCGACCCTGCATCCACGCCTTCCCCTCACGAGACCAAGAGCGAGACCAAGACCGACGCGAAGGGACTACAGGAGGCGCTGCACGAGCAGCTGTTCGCCGATGACGAAACCGGCCACGCCCCCGAGGCGCAGACGGCGCCGGAATCCGGGTGGCACTGGCCGCATCTGCGACGCGGCGCCAAGATCGCCATCGGACTTGCCATCATCGCCGTGTTCGGCTGGCTGCCGCTGCGTGCGATCTGGGAGTACTCGAGCGTCGAGGCCGTGCTGAATTCCCGTCTCGTCACCCTGCGCACGCCGATCGGCGGCCGCGTGGTAGCCGCCCAGCCCATCACCGATCAGGCCAGGCTTGGTGCCGGAACCGTGCTCCTGCGCGTTGTCAACTCACGCGGCGATCGCACCAGGCTCGACGATCTCCGGCGGCAGAAATCGCGCCTGGAGAACGAGCGGCCCAGTCTCGCCACCAAGCTTGCCGCGGCCCAGGCCGCCCAAAAGGATTTGGCGCGGCAGGCCACGCAATTCCGCGAGGGACGCGTGCTTCAGCTCGAGGCCCGCATCGCCGAGATCCAGACCTCGATCGAGGCCGCGGCAGCGCGGCGGGACGAAGCCAGCGCCGCCGTCGAGCGCGCATCCTCGCTCGCGAAGTCCGGCAATGTCTCAACGGTCGAGCTGGCGCGACTGACGCGCGAGCTTTCCGTGTCACAGCAAACCGAGCTCGGTGCGCGCAAGCGGCTGGATGCTGCGAAGGTCGAGCTCGCCGCGGCACGGAGCGGTTCCTTCCTCGGCGACAGCTACAACGACCGCCCGAGCTCGGTGCAGCGCGAGGAGGAGATGCGCCAGCGCGCCGGCGATCTCGAGGCTGATCTCGCGCGCACCGACACCGAGATCGCCTGGCTCGCCAACGAGACCATCATCGAGGAGGTCCGCTTCGCCGATCTGTCCGAAGCCAACATCACGACACCAGTTGCGGGCCGCGTCTGGGAGATGATGACCTCGCCGGGCGAGGACGTGCAGGCCGGCCAACCCCTGCTCAAGATCCTCGATTGCAGCGGCGCCGTCATCACGGCCAATGTCACCGAGAGCGTCTACAATCGCTTGCAGCTCGGCGACCGCGCCACTTTCGAGCCGAATGACGGCGGCGAGCCGATCTCAGGCACCGTGGTCAATTTGACCGGCGCCGCCGGTGCGCCCGCCAATCTCGCCATCAATCCGGATGCGCTCAGCAAGGAGCCCTATCGCGTGACCGTGGCGCCTCGCGATGCCGCTGCCCTCGCCTGCACCGTGGGGCGCACCGGCCGCGTGGTGTTTGCCCGGCACGAGACCGCGCCGTGATGATGGCGTTGACGCCAGGCCTGATTACGCTCGGCGCCTTCATGGCGGTCGTGCCGCTGCTCAGGCGCGACAGCACAATGGCGCGCTCGTTACTGGCCGTCGTGTCGCTGGTTTTCCTGCTTCGCTATCTCTATTGGCGGGTCACCGCGACGCTCCCGCCACCGCATCTGACGGCGGACGCCGTGATCGGTTATCCCTTCATGCTGCTGGAGGCGGCCTCGCTCGTCGCAGTCGCATTGTCCCTGCTGTTTCTGAGCCGGACCATCGACCGCACCGGCGCGGCCAGGATCGACGGCCGTGCCACCGATCCGCTCGCGCCGCTGATCGACGTCTTCATCTGCACCTACAACGAGGAGCGATCGATCCTCGAACGCACGATCATCGGCGCGACCGGCATGGCGTACGGCAATTATCGCGTCTGGGTGCTCGACGACGGCCGGCGCCCCTGGCTGCGGCGGCTCGCAGGCGAACTCGGCTGCCATTATCTCACACGGCCCGACAACCACCACGCCAAGGCCGGCAACATCAATCATGCGCTCAAGCACGTCGGCGCCCTGCCGGAGCGGCCGGATTTCGTGGCCATTCTTGACGCGGACTTCGTGCCGCGGCCCGACTTCCTCGCGCGCACCATCTCCCTCATGGATGACGCTTCGGTCGGCGTGGTGCAGACGCCGCAGCACTTCATCAATTCCGACCCGATCCAGACCAACCTCGCTGCGACCGATGTATGGCCAGACGAGCAGCGCTTCTTCTTCGATATCCTGATGCCGGCGAAGGACGCCTGGGGCGTCGCGTTCTGCTGCGGCACTTCATCCCTCATTCGCTACGCCGGGCTGGTGCAGATCGGCGGCTTTCCAACCGACTCCGTCACGGAAGACTATCTCGTCACCCTTCGCCTGAAGGAGAACGGCTTCAACACCATCTATCTCAACGAACGGTTGACGATCGGGCTCGCGCCCGAGGGGCTGAAGGAATACATCACCCAGCGTGCCCGCTGGTGCCTCGGCCTGATGCAAATCGTGCGCGGCCGCAGCGGACCGCTCTCGCAGGACTCAAAGCTGTCCTTTATCGACCGGCTCTCGCTGGTCGATGCCTTCATGAGCTGGTCTGCGGTCTACACGTCGAAGGCCGCGGGACTCATGGTGCCCTGGCTGTTCCTGCTGTTCGGCATCAAGGCGGTGCAGGCGGATCTCACCGAGCTATTGCGCTTCTTCCTGCCGTTCTACGTCTGGCACGGACTCAGCATGGCCTGGCTATCACACGGCCGTTCGCTCGCCATGATGTCGGACGTCTCGCAACTCATCGCCGCGCCCGCGGTGCTCAAGGCGGTGGCAGCCGGCCTGTTGAAGCCGAAGGGACACAAGTTCAAGGTCACGGCGAAGGGCGGCGACCGCGACAGGAGATTTGTCGAATGGCCGCTCCTGCGGATCTATGGCTGCGCGCTTCTCATCACCCTGGCAGCCATTGCCTATGCCTTCATCCTGCACCTGCGCGGCGAGAACATCGCCTATGGCGGACTGGCCCTGGCCTGGAGTCTCTACAACGCGCTCATCCTCACCGTGGTCTGCTTCGTCTGCATCGAGCAGCCGCGCAAGCGCAAGGCCGAGCGCTTTCATCGCAATGAGCCGGTGCTGCTGCGTCAGGACGGCAGATCGCATCTCGCACGGCTCGCCGACATCTCCATTACCGGCGCGCGGCTGATCGATCCCGATCCGCCGCGCCCCGGCAGCACGATCGAATGCCGGATCTACGGCCGCTCGATCGCGGCCATCGTCGTGCGACGAACCACGGACGGATTCGCGGTGCGGTTCGAGGAAGGCATGGATACGCGCGTGCATGCGATCCGGGCATTCTATGCCGGCGAATATGTCCGCGCCTATCGCGGCGTCAGAGCGCTCCCGGTCGGGAAAGCACTGCTGATGCGGCTGTTCGGCTGAGCCGCGCGACATCCGCTCCCTCGTATTCCGCATGTTGGCATGACGTGGAAAGGATGGCATGGAAAGGATGGCCTGAGGCGTTCACTTCACCTAGACTTCAGGCGAATCCACGCCTTCCCTCCCCGCCGGAACCCCTATGGTCCAGACCCGATTTCTGATCGCGGCCGTCGCGCTCCTCGCATGCTCCGCCACTGCCTCCGCCCAGCTCACACCGCCGCCCGCAAGGCCTGCGGCGCCGAAGGCCACCGCCCCCTCGCCGCGTGCGGCCTCGTGCCACAATGGCGCGAACTTTGATCGCTTCCTCGCCGACGTGAAACAGCAGGCAGTGGCCGCCGGCGTGTCGCAGCGGACGATCGCGGAGGCTTCGCCCTACCTCGTCTACGACCAGGGCATCGTCAACCGCGACCGTGGCCAGCGCGTGTTCGGCCAGCTCTTCACCGAGTTCGGCGGCCGCATGGCCGCGCCCTATCGCATGCAGAACGGCCAGCAGCACATCAAGGCCCACGCCGCTGCCTTCGCGCGCGCCGAAAAGGAATACGGCGTGCCGCCGGCGGTGATCGCCGCGTTCTGGGGCCTCGAAAGCGATTTCGGCGTCAACATGGGCAATCTGCCCACGCTGAAATCGCTGGTGTCGCTGGCCTATGACTGCCGCCGCTCGGAGATGTTCGTGAACGAGACCATCGCCGCGCTGAAGATCATCGACCGTGGCGATCTCACACCCGACGAGATGGTCGGCTCCTGGGCCGGCGAGCTCGGGCAGACGCAGTTTTTGCCCGTGCATTACGTCAACTACGCTGTCGACTATGACGGCGACGGCCGGCGCGATCTCCTGCGCAGCGAGGACGACGTGATCGGCTCGACCGCGAACTACATCGCCAACGGATTGAAGTGGCGGCGCGGCGAGCCGTGGCTCGAAGAGATCAAGGTGCCGCAAAACCTGCCCTGGGATCAGACCGACCTCACCGTGCAGCAGCCGCGCTCGAAATGGGCGCAGCTCGGGGTGACCTATCCCGACGGAAGGCCGCTGCCGAACGATAATCTGCCGGCCTCCGTGCTGCTGCCGATGGGACGGACCGGGCCGGCCTTCATGGCGTATGCGAATTTCGCCGCCTACACCGAGTGGAATAACTCGCTGATCTACTCGACCACCGCGGGCTATCTCGCCACCCGCATCGCGGGCGCCGCCCCGATGCGCAAGCCGGCGGCGCCGGTCGCACAGCTGCCGTTCAACGAGCTCAAGCAATTGCAGCAGCTTCTGGTCCAGGCCGGCTTCAATGTCGGCAAGGTCGACGGCGTGCTGGGCCAGCAGAGCCGCGCCGCCGTCAAGGCGATGCAGATCAAATACGGCCTGCCGGCCGATTCCTGGCCGACCGCGGAGCTGCTCGCCCGCATGCGCGGCGGCGGCACGGCGCAGGCGCAGCCCCAGGCGACGGTGCGCTAAGCCTTCCTCCGTCATGCCCCGGCTTGACCGGGGCATCCAGTACGCCGCGGCCCATCGATTTGACCACAACCGTGTCGGAGTACTGGATCGCCCGGTCAAGCCGGGCCATGGCAGCGAGGGTGTGGCGCGAACGGCATCGTGGCAAGCCGGCGATGTAGAATTTTCGCACCGCACAAGCCGCTTTCGCGATTGTATTTTTCCATGACGTTCCCATGTGAGTGGCTCAGGTTTTCTCCTGAGATTTCCCACCATTCAAGCGAGCATCACATGTCCTTCCACGACGCCGTCGTCCCCGCCTATTTGCAGATGCTGAACAGCCTCACCGGCCTGCTCACGAAAGCCGAGGCGCATTGCGCGGCCAAGAAGGTCGACCCGAGCGTTCTGCTCGGCTCCCGCCTGTTCCCGGACATGCTGCCGCTGTCGAAGCAGATCCAGCTCGTCAGCGACTTCGCCGCCAAGGGCTGCGCACGGCTGACCCACAGCGAGGTGCCCTCGACGCCCGACACCGAGACCAGCTTTGCCGAATTGAAGCAGCGGCTGGCCAAGACGATCGACTACGTGAAGTCGTTCAAGCCCTCGCAGTTCGAGGGCGCCGACGCCAAGGACGTCACCTTCCCGGCCGGCCCCGACAAATCCATCACCATGAAGGGCCAGCAATTCCTGAGCGCGTTCTCGCTGCCCAACTTCTATTTCCACGCCACGACCGCGCACGGCATCCTGCGCCACAACGGCGTCGAGATCGGCAAGCGCGATTTCCTCGGCGCGAACTAAAACCCGGATATCAAGCGGGCGCGGCGGAGAGATCAAATCCGCCGCCGCGGCCCGAATTGCACATGAATTATGCTACGCGGGCCTTGCCGCGTAGCTCGCCTGCACTTTCCGTATGGCTCCTCCCTTGCGCTGATTGCCGCGATGCACAAGTGTTCCGGACCAATCACCGCCTGGAAGCATTCCCATGAGCCGTTCGACCAAGTTGTTTGAGACCTACAAGCTCGGCCCGATCACGCTGGCCAATCGCCTGGTGATGGCGCCGCTGACGCGCAACCGCGCCGTTCCCGGCACGTTCGCACCCGGTGCGCTCGCCGCCGACTATTACGGCCAGCGCGCGTCCGCAGGCCTGCTGATCACCGAAGCGAGCCAGGTTTCCCAGCAGGGCCAAGGCTACCAGGACACCCCCGGCATCTACTCCAAAGACCAGGTCGCCGGCTGGCGCAAGGTCACCGACAAGGTCCATGAGCGCGGCGGCAAGATCTTCATCCAGCTCTGGCATGTCGGCCGCATCTCGCACGTCGCGCTCCAGGCGAATGGCGCAGCTCCGGTGGCGCCGAGCGCGATCCGCGCCAAGGGCAAGACCTTCGTGAACGGCACCTTTGCCGACGTCTCCGAGCCGCGCGCGCTCGAACTCTCCGAAATCCCTGGGATCATCGACGACTTCAAGCGCGCCACGAAGAATGCGCTGGAGGCCGGCTTCGACGGCGTCGAGATTCACGGCGCCAACGGCTACCTGCTCGACCAGTTCGCCAGGGACGGCGCCAACAAGCGCACCGACGCCTACGGCGGCTCCATCGAGAACCGCGCGCGGCTGATGCTCGAGGTCTCCAGGGCGGTTGCCGCCGAGGCCGGCGCCGACCGCACCGGCATCCGCATCTCGCCGGTGACGCCGGCCAACGACCTCGCCGACAGCAATCCGCAGGCCTTGTTCAATCACATTGTCGACGGACTCAACGCGCTCAAGCTGGTCTATCTGCATGTGGTCGAAGGCGCCACCGGCGGCCCGCGCGACATCGCCCCGTTCGACTATGCGGGCCTGCGCAAGCGCTTCTCCGGCGCCTACGTCGCCAACAACGGCTACGATTTCGATCTGGCGACCAAGGTGCTGGACGCGAACGCGGCCGATCTTATCGCCTTCGGCAAGCCGTTCATCTCCAACCCCGACCTCGTCGAGCGGCTGAAGGCCGGCGCGGCGCTGAACGACTGGGACAAGACCACGTTCTACGGCGGCAGCGCGAAGGGCTACACAGACTACCCGACGCTGGCGGCCGAGCCGGCGGAATAGTTCCTTCCCCCTCTCCCCGCTTGCGGGGGAGGGTTGGGGTGAGGGGGAGTCTCCGCGGGAACGGTAGCAGTTGGACTCGTGGAGAGTCCCCCTCACCCGTATCGCATCTGCGATGCGATACGGCCTCTCCCCGCAAGCGGGGAGAGGCGAAGAAAGAAAAAGGCCGGGATCGCTCCCGGCCTTTCGTGTTTGATGACGCTCTGCGCGAGGCTTACTTCACTTCCGCGCGCTTGGGCGGGGTGGCCGGCCACGACTTGATCAGCGTGTCGTAGTCAACCGTCTCGCCCTTCGGCTTCTCGTTGGCGAGCTTGCGCTGCGGGGCGATGGTGCCGTCCTTCTGGGCCTTGGCGAACCAGTATTCGGCCGACTCCTTCTTGTGCAGCTTCGGACCGCAGGCGCCCTGCACGCCGGACTTCTCCAGGCGCTCCATGACGGAGTCCTGGGCAGCGGCCAGTGCGTCCATCGCGGCTTGCGGCGTCTTCGTACCGGACGACGCATCGCCGATGTTCTGCCACCAGAGCTGGGCGAGCTTCGGATAGTCAGGCACGTTGTTGCCGGTCGGGGTCCACTGCACGCGCGCGGGCGAGCGGTAGAACTCGATCAGGCCGCCGAGCTTCGGCGCACGCTCGGTGAACGACTTGTCCCAGATGTCGGATTCACGGATGAAGGTGAGACCGACATGGCTCTTCTTCAGCGACACCGTCTTGGAGACGATGAACTGCAGGTAGAGCCAGGCCGCCTTGCGGCGGTCAGCCGGGGTCGACTTCAGGAGAGTCGCCGAACCGGCGTCCTGGTAGCCGAGCTTCATGCCTTCCTTCCAGTACGAGCCGTGCGGCGACGGAGCCATACGCCACTTCGGCGTACCGTCCGCGTTCATCACGGCGATGCCGGGCTTCACCATGTCGGCGGTGAAGGCGGTGTACCAGAACATCTGCTGGGCGATGTTGCCCTGCGCCGGCACCGGACCCGACTCGGAGAAGGTCATGCCCTGGGCCTGCGGCGGGGCATACTTCTTCATCCACTCGAGGTACTTGGTGATCGAGTAGACCGCAGCCGGACCGTTGGTGTCGCCGCCACGCTCGACCGACGAGCCGACCGGACGGCAGCCTTCCATGCGGATGCCCCATTCGTCGACCGGCAGACCGTTCGGGATGCCCTTGTCGCCGTTACCCGCCATCGACAGCCAGGCGTCGGTGAAACGCCAGCCGAGCGAGGGATCCTTCTTGCCATAGTCCATATGGCCGTAGACCTTGACGCCGTTGATCTCCTTGATGTCGTTCGTGAAGAACTCGGCGATGTCCTCATAGGCGGACCAGTTCACGGGCACGCCGAGCTCGTAGCCATACTTGGCCTTGAACTTGGCCTTGTAGTCCGGGTTGGTGAACCAGTCGTAGCGGAACCAGTAGAGGTTGGCGAACTGCTGGTCGGGCAGCTGGTAGAGCTTGCCGTCCGGCGCCGTGCCGAACGACTTGCCGATGAAGTCGTTGACGTCGAGCATCGGGTCGGTGACGTCCTTGCCCTCGCCGGTCATGTAGTCCGACAGCGCGATGGTCTGACCGTAGCGGAAGTGCGTGCCGATCAGGTCGGAGTCGTTGATCCAACCGTCATAGACATTCTTGCCGGACTGCATCTGGGTCTGCAGCTTCTCGACGACGTCACCTTCCTGGATGATGTCGTGCTTGAGCTTGATGCCGGTGAGCTCGGAGAACGCCTTGGCCAGCGTCTGCGATTCGTATTCGTGGGTCGTGATGGTCTCGGAGACGACGTTGATCTCCATGCCCTTGAAGGGCTCAGCAGCCTTGGCGAACCACTCCAGCTCCTTCTTCTGCTCGTCCTTCGACAGCGTCGAGGGCTGGAATTCCGCAATCCACTTCTGGATCGCGGCGTCGTCGGCGGCGCGGACCGGCGCCGAGACGGCGAACGACACCGCAATGATGGCGGCGGCGCTGGACATCGTCAGAAAGCTATTCTTGGTCAATGGACCTTTCCTTCTCCTAAACTGTCGCATGTTGTTCCTCCGTTGCAGCGACAAAATTTTATACAGGCCCGGGTTGCCCCCGGATCTGGCCGTCCCTTCGCGAGCTTCAGACCGTGCGAAAAATGAGCACGGCCGTGGCCAGCGAAATCCCACTTGCGAGCCAGAGGCTCGAAATCTCAAAACCTTCCTCGCCGATCGGCAGAGTGGCGAGTACGTCGGTGCCGGCGAAGGCGATCCACAGAAGGTGGATGACGGCCGCCGTGATCAGGGAGATGAACAGGCGATCGCCCCGCGTCGTCGGAATGCTGAGCACGCCGACGCGCTCGGCTTCGGGATAGACCGCGGCGAGGTACGTCATGACCGCGAGGGTGCAGGCGAGCGCCACAAAGAAGATCGCCGTCGGCGGCGTCCAGGCCATCCATGCAATAGCTTCCATCGATGCCTCCCTAGACCCGACCGAGCGCGAAACCGCTCGCGATGTAATTGCGGACGAACCAGATCACGAGGGCGCCCGGGATGATGGTCAGCACGCCGGCTGCGGCCAGCAGGCCCCAGTCCATGCCCGCAGCCGACACCGTGCGCGTCATGATCGCCGCGATCGGTTTTGCCTGCACCGAGGTCAGCGTCCGCGCGAGCAGGAGCTCGACCCACGAGAACATGAAGCAGAAGAAGGCGGCGACGCCGATGCCGCTCGCGATCAGCGGCACCAGGATCCTGATGAAGAAGCGCGGAAAGGAATAGCCGTCGAGGAAGGCGGTCTCGTCGATCTCGCGCGGCACGCCGGAGACGAAGCCTTCGAGGATCCACACCGCCAGCGGAACGTTGAAAATGCAGTGCGCGAGCGCGACCGCCCAGGGCGTATCGAACAGGCCGATCGCCGAATAGAGGTTGAAGAACGGCAGCGCATAGACCGCCGCCGGGGCCATGCGGTTCGACAGCAGCCAGAAGAACAAATGCTTGTCGCCGAGGAAGCGGTAGCGCGAGAACGCATAGGCCGCCGGCAGCGCCACCGAGATCGAGATGATGGTGTTGAGGACGACGTATTCCAGCGAATTGATGTAGCCTGAATACCAGCTCTCGTCGGTGAAGATACGCTTGTAATGCTGCAGCGTCGGGGAATGCGGCCACAGCGTCATCGTCGAGACGATCTCGGCGTTGGTCTTGAAGCTCATGTTGACGAGCCAGTAGATCGGCAACAGCAGGAAGACCAGGAACAGCCCCATGATGAGGCGACGGCCGGGAATCGAGTGCATCAGGCCACTCCTTCCTTTGGCTTGAGCGCGGGCACGGGCTTGAGCGCGGCCGAGGGCTTCGGCTCCACCGCCGGCTCGCTCTCCGCCTGGACTTTGCGTTCGACACCGGCATTGGTCATGACGGTGTAGAAGATCCAGCAGACGATCAGGATGATGAGGTTGTAGACCAGCGACAGCGCGGCGGCCTTGCCGAGGTCGAACTGGCCGAGCGCGATCTTGACCAACTCGATCGAGACGAAGGTGGTCGAGTTGCCGGGTCCGCCGCCGGTGACGACGAACGGCTCGGTGTAGATCATGAAGCTGTCCATGAAACGCAGCAGCACCGCGATCAGCAGCACACGGTTCATCTTCGGCAGCTGGATCGCCTTGAACACCGCCCAGCGCGAGGCGCCGTCGATCTGGGCGGCCTGATAATAGGCCTCCGGGATCGACTTCAGGCCCGCATAGCAGAGCAGCGCGACGAGGCTGGTCCAGTGCCAGACATCCATCACGATGACGGTGACCCAGGCATCGATGTCGTTGGAGACGTAATTGTAGTCGAGGCCGATGTGGTTGAGGACATAGCCGAGCAGCCCGATGTCGGGCCGGCCAAAAATCTGCCAGATCGTGCCGACCACATTCCACGGGATCAGCAGCGGCAGCGCGAGGATGACGAGGCAGGCCGCCACCGTCCAGCCCTGACGCGGCATCGACAGCGCGACGACGATGCCAAGCGGCACCTCGATCGCGAGGATCACCATCGAGAAGAACAGATTGCGGCCGAGCGAGGCGAGGAAGCGGCCGCCGAGATCGGTCGAGGGATCGAGCAGTTCCTTGAACCAGCCGACGCCATTCCAGAAGAACTGGTTGTTGCCGAACGTGTCCTGCATCGAATAGTTCACCACCGTCATCAGCGGCAGCACCGCCGAGAAGGCGACGACCAGGAACACCGGCAGCACCAGGAACCAGGCTTTTTGGTTGATGGTCTTGTCCATCAGGCGGCTCCCTCCACCAGAAGGCTGTCGGCATAGACGTGGACATGCGACGGATCGAACTTCAGCCCGGCGGTGCCGTCCGCGCCGGTGAAGCCCGCGGGCGCACGCGCTGCGAGTTTCGCGTCGCCAAGGCGCGTGCGCGCGAAGCGGATGCGGCCGAGGTCGTCGATGCGCTCGATCTTCGCGGAGAGCAGGCCCGGCGCCGGCGCGACGGCTTCGACGAATTCCGGCCGAACGCCGATCTCGATCTTCGCGCCCGCGGGCAGATGATCGTAGCTGCGGTTCAGCGCGATGACGTGGCCGTCGATCCGGGCCTCGCGTCCCCTCACCTCGGCCGGCAGGATGTTCATGCCGGGCGAGCCGATGAAATAGCCGACGAAGGTGTGCGCCGGCTTGTCGAACAGCTCGGCCGGCGTGCCGCTCTGGACGACGCGGCCGTCATGCATGACGACGACGGTGTCGGCGAAGGTCAGCGCCTCGGTCTGGTCGTGGGTGACGTAGATCATCGTGAGATCGAGCTCGCGATGCAGCGCCTTCAATTTCGAGCGCAGCTGCCATTTCAGCTCGGGATCGATCACGGTCAGCGGCTCGTCGAACAGCACGGCGGCGACGTCGGAACGGACGAGGCCGCGGCCGAGCGAGATCTTCTGCTTGGCGTCGGCCGTGAGCCGCGTCGCCTTGCGGTTCAGATAGGGCTCGAGGTCGAGCAGGCGGCCGATCTCGGCGACGCGCCTGTCGATCTCGGCTTTCGGCACGCCGCGGTTTTTCAGCGGAAACGCCAGGTTCTGCCCCACGGTCATGGTGTCGTAGATCACCGGAAACTGGAACACCTGGGCGATGTTGCGCTTCTGGGTTGACAGCGGTGTGATGTCCTGGCCGTCGAACAGGATTTTCCCCCGCGACGGCGTGATGATGCCGGAGATGACGTTGAGCAGCGTGGTCTTGCCGCAACCGGACGGGCCGAGCAGCGCATAGGCGCCGCCCTGCCGCCAGGTCATTGTCACCGGCTTCAGCGCAAAGCTTTCCTGCGGCGCAGCATTGCCGCCGTAGGAGTGGGCGAGATCGACGAGGTCAATGCGGGCCATGGCGCACCTCCCTCACGAATTGCCGGGTGCCGCGACCAGCCGGTCGGCAGCATCAAAGACGAAGACATCGTTGGGATCGAGCACGGCATCGATGGTCTGGCCGGGCTCGAACTCGTGCACGCCGTGCAGCACCGCCACCCAGTTCAATCCGTCGCGGGTCAGATGCACGAAACTCTCCGAACCGGTGATCTCGGTCACCGTCACCGTGGCATGGAAGGCGTGGCGGTCGGTCTCGCCATTGGCGAGCGCAAGCTGATGCGCGCGAAAACCGACGCGATAGGCGCCGTCGGCGAGAGAGGAATAGAGGCCGGACGCCGGCGCGGCGATGCCTCCCGCATATTGCACGGAACCGTTCTTCTTCTCGATGCCGACGAGGTTGAGCGGCGGATCCGAGAACACCTGCGCGACGCGCAGCGTCTGCGGATGACGGTAGACGTTGGGCGTCCCGCCGATCTGAAGCGCCTGGCCCTCCCACATGCACACCGTGTTGCCGCCGAGCAGAAGCGCTTCGGTCGGCTCGGTGGTGGCATAGACGAAGATCGCGCCCGAGGCCTCGAAGATGCGCGGCAGTTCGGCGCGCAGCTCCTCGCGCAGCTTGTAGTCGAGATTGGCGAGCGGCTCGTCGAGCAGCACGAGATCGGCGCCCTTGACCAGCGCGCGCGCCATCGCAGTGCGCTGCTGCTGGCCGCCGGAAAGCTGGAGCGGCGTGCGCTTCAGGAACGGCTCGAGCCTGAGCAGCCTTGCTGCTTCCGTCACGCGCGCCTCGATCTCCTCGCGCGGCTTGCCCTGCACGCGCAAGGGCGAGGCGATGTTCTCGTAGACCGTGAACGAGGGGTAGTTGATGAACTGCTGATAGACCATGGCGACCGAGCGCTGGCGCACGTCGACGCCGGTGACGTCCTTGCCGTTGACCAGCACCTTGCCCGTGGTCGGCTTGTCGAGGCCGGCGAGCAGCCGCATGATCGAGGTCTTGCCCGACAGCGTCGGCCCGAGCAGCACGTTGAGCGTGCCGCTCTCGAGCGTCAGCGAGACATCGCGGATATGCGCAACACCATCGACGGTCCGGGTCACGTGATCGAGGGTGACGGTCATGAGCGTCCTCCCGCTTCCAGCAGGGGACTTTGCGGCAAAGCGTGGGTCCTGATCCAGTCGTCAAGCGCCGCGATCTCATCGGCAGATAGTCGCAGGCCGAGCTTGGAGCGGCGCCAGACGATGTCATCGGCGGTCACAGCCCATTCGTTGGCCATGAGGTAGCGGACCTCGCGCTCGGTCAGCGTCGCGCCGAAGGTCTGGCCGAGATCGGCGGCCGATTTCGCGTCACCGAGCAGCTTGATGGCGCGGGTGCCATAGGCGCGCGCGAGGCGGCGCGCATGCGCGTGGGCGAGGAAGGGATAGCCGCGCTGGAGCTCGGCGATCAGCCCGTCGATGTCGGACACATGCATGTCGCCGCCGGGCAGCGGCCATTTGCCGGTCCAGCCCTCGCGCGCTTTCGCGCTGCGGAGATAGGGCGAAAGCCGCTCCAGCGCCTCTTCGGCGAGGCGGCGGTAGGTCGTGATCTTGCCGCCATAGATCGAGAGCAGCGGCACGCCGCCGGGCGTGTCGAGCTCGAACACGTAGTCGCGCGTCGCGGCCTTGGCCTCGCTGGCGCCGTCGTCATAAAGCGGTCGCACGCCGGAATAGGTCCAGACCACGTCCGCTGAAGTCACCGGCTTGGCCAGATACTCGCTCGCGGCGGCGCAGAGGTACTCGATCTCTTCGGGCGTCGCCTTCACCTTGGCGGGATCGCCGTCGTAGTCGCGGTCGGTGGTGCCGATCAACGTGAAGTCGTCCTGGTACGGGATCACGAAGATGATGCGGCCGTCCGCGTTCTGGAACATGTAGGCGCGGTCGTGGTCATAGAGTTTCTTGACCACAATGTGCGAGCCCTGCACCAGGCGCACCTTGGCTTTCGCGTTCACGCCGGCGCCGCGGCCGAGCACGTCCTCGACCCAGGGGCCGCCGGCATTGACCAGCGCGCGGGCCTGGATCGACGAACGCGCGCCGGTCAGCGTGTCGACCATGCTGACGGTCCAGATGCCGTCGGACTGCTTGATATCCGTCGCGCGGGTGCGGGTGCGGATCTCGGCGCCCTTGTCGGCGGCATCGCGCGCGTTGAGCACGACGAGACGGGCGTCGTCGACGAAGCAGTCGGAGTATTCGAACGCGCGGCTGTAGCGGTTCGGGATCAGCGGGCGGCCGACCTCGTCGCGCCTGAGATCGACCGAACGTGTCGCCGGCAGCAGGTGCCGGCCACCGATATGGTCATAAAGGAAGAGGCCGAGGCGCAGCAGCCAGGCCGGGCGCAGGCCGGCGTGATGCGGCAAAACGAAACGCAGGGGACGGATGATATGGGGCGCGATGCCCCAAAGGATCTCGCGCTCGATCAGCGCCTCGCGGACCAGGCGAAACTCGTAATATTCGAGATAGCGCAGGCCGCCATGCACCAGCTTGGTCGACCAGGACGAGGTCCCGCTCGCCAGGTCGTTCATTTCGCACAGGAAAACCGTGTTGCCACGGCCCACCGCGTCGCGCGCGATGCCGCAGCCGTTAACACCGCCTCCGATAATGGCGAGGTCGAAAATACGCTCCAACAGACGCATCCCCCGGCGACTCGCTCGTTCCTTCGAGCGACTACTTTCGTTTTTGATTAGATCACACCGAAAAACGAAAGCAAGATGAAAGAGAGGCGGAAGGAAGTGAAAGAGGAACTTTTTTTGTGGGCAGTGGGGTGAAGGAGTAGGCAGCGAAACAACCCACCCTCCCCTAGAGGGGGAGGGTGGGCGCCAAGCGTCGGGTGAGGTGATTCTCCTCAATGCGGGCAGTGTTCAAAGAGGGACCGTCACCCGGCCCCGCTCGCGCTACGCGCGATCGCCCCTCCCCTCCAGGGGAGGGTAAGTAAGCCGCTATCTCAGCCGGACCACCGGCGCGGCTTCGGGCGCGGCATCCGGCGCTTCGGCCTGCGCATCATCGATATCCGCCCCCTTCGGCATCGCCTCCACCACTTCGATGCCCTTGCTGTGGCAGATGGTGGCGAGGCGTTCGGGCAGCTCCTGGTCGGTGACGAAGGTCTGGATCTGGGTCATGTGGGCGATGCGCACCGGCGCGCTGCGCCGAAGCTTCGTCGAATCCGCGACCAGCATGACACTGCGGGCATTGGCGATGATGGCTTGCGCGACCTGCACCTCGCGATAGTCGAAGTCGAGCAGCGCGCCCTCCTCGTCGATCGCGGAAGCGCCGATGATGGCGTAGTCGACCTTGAACTGGCCGATCAGCTGCGTCGCGGTCGAGCCGACCACCGCACCGTCGGCGCGCCGCACCGTGCCGCCGGCAACCACCACCTCGATGCGGGGATGGCGATAGAGCAGCATCGCGACATTGAGGTTGTTGGTGATGACGAGGAGATCCTCATGCGAGGTCAGCGCGCTCGCGACCTCCTCCGTCGTGGTGCCGATGTTGATGAAGAGCGAGCATCCGTTCGGGATAAGCGAGGCAGCCGCAGCCCCAATCGCCTTCTTCTCCTCGGCGGCGACGAAGCGGCGTGCCTCATAGGCGAGGTTTTCCACGCCCGAGGCAATGATGGCGCCGCCGTGGATGCGGGTCAGCGAGCGCCGTTCGCAGAGGTCGTTGAGATCCTTGCGGATGGTCTGCGCCGAGACCTCGAACCGGCGCGCGAGCTCCTCGACCATGACGCGGCCGGAGGCGCGCGCGATGTTGAGGATTTCGGCTTGGCGATGGGTCAATCCGGTCACAGCAATGGCCTCAAATCTGGAAGGTGCATGGTGCGGCGGTTCGCGCGATCGGTCAATGCGCGCCCCGATCACGGTTAACGGACGAGGCCTCTCACCACGCCATCGCGGCAGCCAGAGGCGCGAGCAGGTCCGGATCGTCGAAGGCGCCGGCGGAGGCGACCGCGCCGGCTGCAATCAGGTCAGCATGGCCGAGGCTGGTCCGGATCCCGATGGTCGGAATGCCGGCCGCCGTGGCCGATTGCACGCCCGTGCGGGAGTCCTCGAATGCGACCGAGGTTTCCGGCCTCGCGCCGACGAAGCGCAGCCCTTCCTGATAGGGCAGCGGATGCGGCTTGCCGTGCGGCAGCTCGTCGCCGATCACGAGCGCCTTGAAACGGTGCGTAATGCCGAGGCCGGAGAGCAGCAGTTCGGCGTTGAGACGCGGCGCGTTGGTCACGGCAACCATGGGAACGCCGGCCGCGTCCGCCCGGTCGAGCAGCGCCATCAGGCCCGGCAGCGGCTCGATCTGCCCGGCGACAAGCGCGCGGAAGACTTCCTCTTTCTCATCGAGGATCAAGGCGCGCCGTTCCGGCGCCTCGTCGGGCAGAAAGCGCTCCCCGATCGATACATTGGCGAACCCTTGCAGCTCCCTCGAGAACCGCGCGTGATCGAAGACATGGCCGCGAGGGCCGAGCACCTCGTTGAAGGCCTTCAGGTGCAGCGGGTCGGTATTGGCAAGCGTACCGTCGATGTCGAACAGCAATGCCCTGCCCGTCGCATTGTCCTTGGCCTCGATCATTTCCGTACTTTCCCAAATGCACGACGCATCGATGCGCGACACGTATCAATATGGCTGCGATCGCGCAATGACGCATGCACATGACGACGCCGTGACCACTCGACAAAGCCGCGCGCGGCTGCAACACTCTCTTCAAGATCAAAAAGGAGGAAACGATGACGATCAATCGACGCGATCTGGCTCTCTCGACCCTGGCCGTTCCAGCTCTTGCCGCGCTCGCTCTCACGACGCCGGCACTGGCCGCCTCGGCGGACGAAGAGGCCGTGGCGAAGAAGGTGGAGGCCTTCCGCCTCGCCCAGATCGCGGCCGACCCGAAGGCGCTCGGCGCGTTGTGCTGGGACGATCTGAGCTACAGCCATTCCAGCGGTAAGGTGGAGGACAAGGCGACCTTCATCACCAACGCCACCGACGGCAAATCGAAATTCCTGTCGATCGAATACAAGGACCCGACCATCAAGGTCGTCGGCCCGACCGCGATCGTGCGCTTCCATTGGGTGGCGGAACAGGAGATGACGGCCGATGGGAAAAAAGTGCCGACCAACCTTCACATCCTGATGAACTGGCAGAAGCAGGGCGACGACTGGAAGCTACTGTCACGCGCGGCGACGAAATTGTAGTGGCACCTCTTACCCCCTCCCCCTGTGGGAGAGGGCGGCTCGCCGCAAAGCGGCGAGACGGGTGAGGAGTTGCCTCCGCGAGCACACCTCTCACAGCTGAGTTCGCCGATAGAACCCCTCATCCGGCGCTTCGCGCCACCTTCTCCCACAAGGGGAGAAGGGAGGGCAGCGGTGAACTCGGCAAAAGATTCCGGGCTCGCGCTAAGCGCGCCCCGGAATGACAGGCGAAACTACGCCGCTTCCTCCACATCGCCGTTAACCAGCTTGCGCGCGGCGCGCTCGGCTTCGCGGGCGTTGCGGAAGAGCTGGCCTTCGAGGCGGTAGAAGCGGTCGGACGAGGCGAAAAAGCAGTAGCCTCCTTGAGAACGAACGACGATACCTGCGGTCTGCGAATTGACTTCGATGATGTAGCTGTCCGGCATGGCCCGTGGATTCCTCAAGTGCGGGCAAATAACGACACTTCTGCCCAAAGGTTCCTGGGCATTTGAGGCCGTTTCCACCCCGAATCGACGTGCAATTGAGTACGCCGGGACCTCATCCATTTTATGACTTGTTCTTGGCGAAGACGCGACGACCGCGGAGGCAACGCCGCACGGTCATACGCCGCGCGCGATTACGTCGCGATCGCCGTGTCGGACGGGCGAACCGCCTGCGGGCGCCCGTGCTCGTCGATCGAGACGTAGGTGAAGTTGCCATCGGTGACGAGGAACGGATGCTCCTCTCCGCGGCGCAGCGCCCACGCCTCTAGATGCACCGTCAACGAGGTGCGCCCGACACGCACGAGATTGGCATAGACCGAGACGAGATCGCCGACATAGACGGCTTTGCGAAAGTTCATCGCCTCGATCGCAACCGTCACGGTGCGCGACTTCGCGACCTTCGAGGCGAACACGCCGCCGCCGACGTCCATCTGGCTGAGCAGCCAGCCGCCGAAAATGTCGCCGTTTGCGTTGGTGTCGGCGGGCATCGCCAGCGTGCGGATGCAGAGATCGCCGCTCGGCCCGGTATTCGCCTGTTCGTTCATGCCTCTCTCGCTTGAGATTGCTCACTTGAAATTGTCCCAGCCCGCGTCGGGCGCGAAACGTCCGCCGAATCGTTCGGCGAGCTCACGCAAGGTGGACACCACATTATCCACGCCGCGGGAGCGCGCATAGTTCAGCGGACCGCCGCGGAACGGTGCATATCCCGTTCCGAAGATCATGGCGCCATCGACCGCGTCGGGATCGTCGACGATGCCTTCGCGAAGCGCCGCGACGCAGACGTTGGACATCGGCAGCACCAGCCGGTCGATCATCTGGTCGGTCACGCGCGGGCCGGTCTCGGAGAGCGGCATCTTCTCCGCCTTGCCGTCCTTCCAGGTGTAGAAGCCCTTGCCGGTCTTGCGGCCGAGCTCGCCCTTGGCGACCTTCTCGCGCAGCCATGCCGGCGTCGGCGGCAACAGATCGCCGAACTTGGTGCGCAGCATGTCGCCGACATCGAGGCAGATGTCGAGCCCGACCTGGTCGGCAAGCTCGATCGGCCCCATCGGCATGCCGAACTGCTCGGCCGCGGCGTCGATCAGGCGCTGGTCGGTCTTCTCGTCCAGCATCACCATCGCCTCCAGCATGTAGGGCGTCAGCGCACGGTTGACGAGGAAGCCGGGCGAGCTCTTCACGGCGAGCGGCAAGCGATCGATTGCGCCGACGAAGGCGAGCGCCTCTTTCAACACTTGCGGATCGTTGCCGTCATGGCCGACGACCTCGACCAATTGCAGCCGCGACACCGGATTGAAGAAGTGCAGTCCGACCAGCCGCTCGGGCCGCGTCAGCGTGGTGCGCAGGTCCTGAAGCGGAATGCTCGAGGTGTTGGTCGCGAGAATCGCACCCGGCTTCATCCGCGGCTCGAGGCCGGCATAGACCTTCTGCTTCAGCTCGAGCTTTTCCGGCACCGCCTCGATGACGAGATCGGCGTTGCGGACGCCTTCCCCATCCATGTCCGGAATCAGGCGATCGAGAGCGTCGCGCACCTCGGTGGGTTTGCGGATGATCTTGCCGTAAAGCTCGGCCGCGCGCTTCATCGCGCCCGCGATCGGCTCGGCCTTCATGTCCGCGAGCGAAACCCGCAGCCCCTGCCCCGCACACCACGCCGCGATATCGCCGCCCATGGCGCCGGCGCCGATGACATGGACATGCTTCACCGTGTTGCCGGAGCCCGCCGTCTTCTTCATCTGCTCGCGCAGGAAGAAGACGCGGATCAGATTCTGCGCCGTCGGCGTCACCATCAGCTTGGCGAATGACGCCTGCTCGGCCCCGAGCATCGCGGCCTTGCTGCCGCCATGCGTTTCCCAGAGATCGATCAGCGCGTAAGGCGCCGGATAGTGCTCGCGCGGTGCCGCCTTCGCAGCCTCCGAGCGCATGCGCTTGGCGAGCAGTCCACGCACCGGTCCGAGGTTGGACGCGCGCGTGAGCAGACTGGGCCTGGCCCGCTTCAGCCGGCCGAACAGCACGTCCTTCACCGCGCCACGGACGTGGCGTTCCTGCGTCACGGTATCGACGAGGCCGAGCGCTTTGGCGCGGCGTGCATCGATGGTGCGGCCGGTCAGCATCAGCGCCATCGACTGGGTCGGATTGACCAGTGCGGTAAAGCGCGCGGTGCCGCCGAGACCGGGATGCAGGCCGAGCATCACCTCGGGGAAACCGAAGCGCGCGCCGTCGATGGCGATGCGCGACTGGCAGGCCAGCGCGACCTCGAGGCCGCCGCCGAGGCAGAAGCCATGGATGACCGCGACCGTCGGCAGCTTGAGCGCCTCCAGATGATCGACGACGGCATGCGCGGCGCGGATACGCGTTTCCACCATCTCGGGATCGCTGGCGCCGCGGAATTCGTTGACGTCGGCGCCGGCGATGAAGCCGGACGGTTTGGCCGAGCGGATCACGAGGCCTGCGGGGCGCTCGGTCTCGATCGCCGCGAGCACCGCGTCGAACTCCTCCATCACGTCGGAGGACAGCGTGTTGGCGCTTGTCCCGGCGCGGTCGAACAGCAGCCAGGCGACGCCGTCGGCATCGCGCGTCAGCTTGAAATGCTTGTAGGGGCCGTCGGCCGCCGGCTGGGGCCCGAGCGTCAGCACGCGGTCGCCAAGCGCGGTCATGATCCTGGAATCCATGGTCACACCGCCTCGATCAGCATGGCGCCGCCGAGCCCGCCGCCGATGCATTCGGTGGCGACGCCGCGCCGGGTGCCGAGGCGCTTCATCGCATTGACCAGATGCAGCACGATGCGGTTGCCGGAGGTGCCGACGGGATGGCCGAGCGAGATCGCACCGCCGTCGACATTGAGCTTGTCACGGTCGATCTCGCCGGCGGCGCCGTCGAGCCCCAGTATCTCGCGGCAGAACTTGTCGTCGTTCCAGGCGGCGAGGCAACCGAGCACCTGCGTCGCGAACGCCTCGTTCAGCTCCCAGGTCTCGACGTCCTTGACGGTGAGGTCGTTGCGCTGGAGCAGCGGCGTCGCCGACATCACGGGACCGAGCCCCATGATAGCAGGATCGAGCGCGGCCCAGTTGCTGTCGACGATGACGGCCTTCGGCGTCAGCTTGTGTTTTGCGACTGCCGCGTCGGAGGCGAGGATCACCCAGGAGGCGCCGTCGGTGATTTGCGAGGAATTGCCGGCTGTCACCTGGCCCCAGGGGCGCTCGAACACCGGCCTCAGCTTTGCGAGCGTCTCGGCGGTGGAGTCCGGCCGCACGCCGTCGTCATGGTCGAAGAACTTGCCGTCGCGGGAGAACGCGGTCTCGACCTCGCCCTTGAGAAAACCCTCGGCCTGCGCATGGGCGAGCCGGCGATGGCTCTCGGCGGCGTAGGCGTCGGACTGCGCGCGGGTGATGCCGAAGAGATGGCCGACGACCTCGGCGGTCTGCCCCATGTTCAAGTCCGTGATGGGGTCGGTGAGCCCGCGCTCCAGGCCGATGATCGGCTTGAGATAGCGCGGCCGCAATTTGAAGGCGGCGGCCAATTTCGCGGCGACGCCCTTGGCGGTGGCAAGGCCGGCGAACCAGCGCACGCCGGAATTCGGCCAGACCAGCGGCGCGTGGCTCAGCGCTTCAGTGCCGCCGGCCAGGATCATGTCGGCATGGCCCTCGCGGATATAGCGGTAGGCGGTGTCGATCGACTGCATGCCGGAGCCGCAATTGATCTGCACGGTGAAGGCGACCATGTCCTCGCCCATGCCGAGCCGGAGCGCGGCGACGCGAGCCGGATTCATCTCGTCGGCGATGACGTTGACGCAGCCGAGGATGACCTGGTCGAAAGTTGTCGGCGAAAACGGCTGGCGCGCCAAGAGCGGCCGTCCGCATTGCACGGCGAGATCGACGGGCGTGAACGGACCGGGCCCCGAGCGCGCCTTCAAGAACGGCGTCCGGCCGCCGTCGACGATGAATACCGGTCGTGCCATCAGCTCGCCGCCCTCTGTTCACCGAGTTCCTGGAAGAACTGATGCACATCTCCGGTTTTCTTGTAAATCGGCGACAGCGCCTCCGGCGCAAAATCGTCGACCTCGATCACCTTTGTGACGGCTTCATGAGCGGCAGCAAGCTGCTCGCCTTCGGCCTGCGTGATCACGCCCTTGGCGACGCCATCCTTCCAGTCCCGGACATGCGCCGCGCGCAGGCGCTTAGCGATGGCATCGGTGCCCGCGACCAGCTTGAAGGCGCGCTCCAGCCGGGCAAAGCCGCCATCGTCGTCGACATAAGCGAGATCCGGCGTGAGACGCTCGCGCGCGGCCGAAGGCTCCAGCACGAGGCTGGCGCATTGGTGCACGACACGGTCGGACGGGCCGAGCACCCGCGCGCCGAAGGGTTGGACGATGAGCTTGAGGATGACAGCGACAAAACGATTAGGCAGATTGGCGAGGATCTCGGCAAGCCGGTTCTCGATCGTTTTGAAGCCGGTCGCCATGCACCATTCCAGCGCAGCGAAGTCTTCCTTCTGCCGGCCCTCGTCCTGCCAGCGTTTCAGCGCGGCCGAGAGCAGGTAGAGCTCAGACAGAATGTCGCCGAACCGCGCCGAGAGCATCTCCTTACGCTTGAGCGCGCCGCCGAGCGTGAGCAGCGCCATGTCGGCGCAGAGCGCAAACGCCGCCGAATAGCGCGAGAGCTGGCGATAGAATGGCGTGGCGTCACCCGCATCCGGCGCCGGCGCGAACGCGCCGAAACTCCAGCTCCGGCCGAAGGCGCGGAAGAGCGTCTGGAAGCTGTGGCCGACATGTTTCCAGAACGCGGTGTCGAAGGCCGTGAGCCCGCGCGCGCGGTCGGTGTCGGCGAGCGCGTTCATCTCGTCGAGCAGATAGGGATGGGCGCGGATCGCGCCCTGCCCAAACACGATGAGATTGCGGGTGAGGATATTGGCGCCCTCGACCGTGATGCCGACCGGAACGGCGCGGTGCAAATTGCCGAGATAGTTTTGCGGACCGTCGATCACGGCCTTGCCGCCGTGAATGTCCATGGCGTCGTCGATTGCGGTGCGCATCCGCTCGGTCGCGTGCAGCTTCATGATGCCGGAGATGACGGCCGGATGAACGCCGGCATTGAGCGCCGCGCAGGTGAGCCGGCGCGCCGCGTCGAGCTGATAGGCGGTGGCGACGATGCGGGCGAGCGGCTCCTCGACGCCCTCGAATTTGGAGATGGAGATGCCGAACTGCTCACGGATGCGGGCATAGGCGCCGGTGGTGCGCGCGGCGTAGGCGGCGCCAGCCGCCGACAGCGACGGCAGCGAGATGCCGCGGCCGGCGACTAGCGCCGTCATCAGCATCTTCCAGCCCTGCCCGAGCCTCTCCTTGCCGCCGATGACGTAGTCGAGCGGGATGAAGACGTCGCGGCCCCAGTTCGGGCCGTTCTGGAACACCTGCATCGACGGCAGATGGCGATGGCCGATCTCGACGCCGGGCAGATTGGTCGGGATCAGCGCCACGGTGATGCCGAGCTCTTGCTGCTGGCCCACGAGGTGGTCGGGGTCATAGGCCTTGAAGGCGAGGCCGAGCAGCGTCGCGACGGGGCCGAGCGTGATGTAGCGCTTGTGCCAGTTGAGCCTGAGGCCCACAACCTCGCGGCCTTCGAAGGTGCCCTTGCAGATGATACCGGTGTCCACCATCGAGGCCGCGTCGGAGCCGGCTTCAGGGCTGGTGAGGCCGAAGCAGGGAATGTCTCGGCCGTCGGCGAGCCGCGGCAACCAGCGCGCCTGCTGCTCCTTGGTGCCGAAGCGCATGAGGAGCTCGCCAGGACCGAGGGAGTTCGGCACCATCACCGTGACGGCGGCGGCGATCGAGCGGGTCGAGATCTTGCGCACGACTTCCGAATGGGCGTAGGGCGAGAAGCCGAGGCCGCCAAACTCCTTCGGGATGATCATGCCGAAGAATTTCTCGCGCTTGACGAAGTGCCAGACATCCGGCGGCAAATCGCGCCATTCCCAAAAAATCTTCCACTCGTCGAGCATGGCGCAGAGCTCGTCGACCGGGCCGTTGAGAAAGGCCTGCTCCTCGTCGGTCAGGGCGGCCGGCGGGACCTTCAGCAGCTTCGCCCAATCAGGGTTGCCGGTGAACAGATCGGCGTCCCACCAGACGTCCCCGGCCTCCAACGCCTCGCGCTCGGTGTCGGACATCGCCGGCAGCACGCCGCGCGCCCAGGAGAAGATCGGTTTTGTGATGGTGTCGCGGCGGAAGCTCATGGCAAAACCTCAGGGATCAGCGCGGTTATCAGGCATTTTAGCGGAAATCGGCCGGCGGAAGTGAACACTTCGCGAGCAAAATGAAGCGAATTGACGCGGCCGGGGGGCCGCCCCGGGGACCATAACGGCCCGGGCGTGCGGGCAGTTCCGGGAAGGGGAAATGGGGCGCGCTAGTCCCTCGCCGTCATTCCGGGGCACGCGAAGCGTGAGCCCGGAATCCATCGTGCGGCAGCGTTGGTCGATGAATGGATTCCGGGCTCGCGCCTGGCGGCGCGCCCCGGAATGACAGTGTGGAGAGAGAAGACGTAGCCCGGATGGAGCGAAGCGCAATCCGGGGCCGGTGCGTCAGTCGGAGGGGTCGCGGATTCGCTGCGCTCCATCCGGGCTTACGGGCTCGACCGGATCAATCCGGCCGCACCATCTCGAACATGTTTTCCGGCTTGATCTCGAAATAGTCGCCGCGGCGGCCGGCGCGGACGATGGGGCGGGCGGCGGCGGTCTGGTAGACGCCGTCCTTGATCATGGCCTTGTCGATATGGACGGCGACGACCTCGCCCAGCGTCAGCCAGGCATCGGCCTCCTTACCGTCGGCGCCCTTGAGGCGGACGATGTCCGACACCTTGCACTCGAAGGCGACCGGGCTCTCGGCCACGCGCGGCACGTTGACGAGCTTGCCGGGCACGGCGGTAAGGCCGGCGACCTCGAACTCGTCGACCTCGGGGGCGACATGCGCGGCGGTCGCGTTCATGTGCCTGGCGAGATCCATGGTGGCGAGATTCCAGACGAACTCGCCGGTCTGCTTGATGTTCTCGACCGTGTCCTTCCAGTTGGTGGAGGAGAAGCCGATGATCGGCGGCACGTAGCAGAACGCGTTGAAGAAGCTGTAGGGCGCGAGGTTGACGTGGCCGCTGGTGTCGCGGGAGGAGATCCAGCCGATCGGCCGCGGCGCGATGATGGCGTTGAAGGGATCGTGCTTGAGGCCGTGGCCCTTGGAGGGCTCGTAGAAGTACAGGTCTTTGTCGGTCACGCGCTTGCTTCTCCGCTATCCGTCATTCCGGGGCGGTCCGCAGGGCCGAACCCGAAATGACAGGTCAAGCAGCTTATAGGAGGAAATTCCAGCGCCCGTCAGTGACGCGGCGACAGACCCGCGATGACGAAATCGATCATCTGGTCGATGGTCGGGCCCGGCTTGGTGGCGCACTGGGCGATCATCTGGGGGTGGAAGAAGCGCATCATCGCCGTGCAGGAGCACAGCGCGGCCAGTTGCAGGTCCGGGGCCTCGAACTCGCCGGAGGCCGCGCCCTGCGCGATCATCTGGCCGATGACCCCGGCAATGCACTCCATATGGGCGACGCAGACGTCCCAGTCCTCCTGCATCGCGATCTCGACCATCTCGTGCAGCTTGTTATCGCCGACATAGCGCTCGGTGTTCATGCGATGGATGGTGGTGAGCAGCTCGCGGAAGCGCGGGAGCACCGGACCAGGCCTCGCCACGATCCGCTGCGCTTCGATCTCGACCTCGCCCATCAGCGAACGAGCCACCGCCTGGTGAATCGCCTTCTTCGATTCGAAGAAGCGATACACGTTGGCGGGGCTCATCCTGAGCTCCTTGGCGATGTCGCCGACCGTGGTCTTCTGGTAGCCGATCTGGCGGAACAGCCGCTCGGCCACCTCGAGAATACGATCCCGGGTGTCGCCTTCGATATGTTCCGCAACCAGTGTCATCTGTCAGGACTCGTCAGTCAGCACTTCTTCTCACTTATTCAGCCGCTTCAGCAAGCGGAATTGCGTGCGGGTCATCGCTCCCATGCTGCGGCGCGGCAGGCTGCTCGGGGGTGCCGGCCTCGTCCAGGCTCTTCCTGAACCACAGGGCGTAGAGGCCCGGCAGGTACAGGAGCGTCAGGAAGGTCGCCACGAACAGGCCGCCCATGATCGTGATCGCCATCGGGCCCCAGAACGCCGAGCGCGTCAGCGGGATCATGGCCAGGATGGCGGCCAGCGCCGTCAGCACCACCGGACGAGCCCGGCGGACGGTCGCTTCCACGATCGCCTCTCGGCGAGTCAACCCATGAGAAACGTCGGTCTCGATCTGGTCGACCAGGATGACCGCGTTGCGCATGATCATGCCGGCGAGCGCGATCAGGCCGAGCAGCGCCACGAAGCCGAACGGGGCGTTGGCGACGTTGAGGCCCAGGGACGCACCGACGATGCCGAGCGGCGCGGTCAGGAACACCAGGATCAGGCGCGAGAAGCTCTGAAGCTGGATCATCAGCAACGTCAGCATCACCATGACCATCACCGGGAAGAGGATGAAGATCGAGGCGTTGCCCTTGGCGGATTCCTCGAACGCGCCGCCCGGCTCGATGCGGTAGGCCGGCTCGAGATGATCCTTGATCGCCTTCAGCTTCGGCGTGATCTGGCTGGTGACGTCGGGCGCCTGCACGCCGTCGACGACATCGGAGCGCACGGTGATCGCCATGTCGCGGTTGCGCCGCCACATGATCGGCTCCTCGTGGGAGTACTCGATCTTGGCGATCTGCTGGAGCGGCACGGCAACGCCGTTGCGCGAGGTGATCGTGAGGTCGCCGACGCCGCCGAGGTCGAGGCGCTCGGACGGGATCGCACGGGCGACCACGCCGACCTTCTCGATGCCGTCGCGCACGGTCGTGACCTGCGAGCCCGAGATCAGCATTGCGAGCGCCTGCGACACGTCCTGCGGGGTCAGGCCCATGGCACGGGCGCGATCCTGGTCGACGACGAGCTTGAGATAGGGCGACTGCTCGTTCCAGTCGAGCTGGACATCCTTGACGCTCTTGTTCTGCCGCATGACGTCGCGGACCTCGTAGGCGATCTCGCGCACCTTGTTGGCGTCGGGGCCGATCACGCGGAACTGCACGGGGAAGCCCACCGGCGGGCCGAAGTTGAAGCGATCGACACGGACACGCGCCTCGGACAGAAAACCCTCGGCGGCCGCATTTTCGATCTTGGCCTTGATGCGCTCGCGCGCCTCGACGCCCTTGGCGACGATGACGACCTCGGCAAAGGCCTCGTTCGGCAGCTGCGGGTTGAGGCCGAGCCAGAAGCGCGGCGAACCCTGGCCGACATAGGCGGTATAGGTCTCGATGTCCTTGTCGTCCTTGAGCAGCGTCTCGGCCTTCTTCACCGCCTTCTCGGTGACGTTGAAGGCGGTGCCCTCGGGCAGGCGCAGCTGGAGGAACAGCTCGGGCCGCTCCGACAGCGGGAAGAACTGCTGCTGGACATGACCGAAGCCGACGACCGAGGCGACGAAGACGCCGACGGTCGCGACCACCACCGTGATGCGGTGATTGACGCACCACTGCACGACGGCGCGCAGGCCGCGATACATGCGGGTCTCGTAGACCGCGTGCGGATCGTGGTTGTGGTGCACCTTGATGTTGGGGAGCAGCTTGACGCCGATATAGGGCGTGAAGATCACCGCCACGAACCAGGAGGCGACCAGCGCGATCGCCACGATCCAGAAGATGCTGCCGGCATATTCGCCGACCGCGGAATTGGCAAAGCCGATGGGGAGGAAGCCAGCGGCCGTGACCAGCGTTCCCGTGAGCATCGGAAACGCAGTGGATTCCCAGGCGAAGGACGCCGCGCGCATGCGGTCCCAGCCCTGCTCCATCTTCACCACCATCATCTCGACCGCGATGATGGCGTCATCCACCAGAAGGCCGAGCGCGATGATCAGCGCGCCGAGCGTGATGCGGTGCAGGTCGAGCGACATCGTGTTCATGACGATGAAGACGATGCCGAGCACCAGCGGCACGGACAGCGCGACCACGATGCCGGTGCGCCAGCCGAGCGCCAGGAACGACACGAACAGCACGATGACGAGCGCTTCCATGAAGGAGTGCACGAACTCGCCGACGGCGTGCTCGACCACCTTGGGCTGGTCGGCGATGAGCTTGACATCGATGCCCTGCGGCACCGCCTTCATGAACTCGGCGGTGGCCTTCTCGACCTCCTTGCCGAGATCGAGGATGTTGGCGCCCTTGGCGGTGACGACGCCGATGCCGATCGCGGCCTTGCCTTCCTGGCGCACGACGAAGCTCGGCGGATCGACATAGCCGTGGGTGACGGTGGCGATATCCCCGAGACGGAACACGCGGCCGTTGCTCTCGACCGGGGTCTCGGCCACGGCCTTGGCGCCGTCGAGCGCGCCGGTGACGCGCAGCGGCACGCGCTGCGAGGAGGTCTCGACCGTGCCGGCCGGGGTCACGTTGTTCTGCTTGGCGAGCGAGTCGAACAGCGCCTGCGGCGTGATGCCGAGGGTGGCGAGCTTGGCGTGGCTGAACTCGACGAAGATACGCTCGTCCTGATTGCCGTAGACGTCAACCTTGGTCACGCCAGGCACCTTCAGGAGGCGCTGACGGAAGCCTTCCGACACCTTCTTGAGCTGGGCATAGTCGGCGCCGTCGCCGGTCATCATGTAGAGGATCGAATCGACGTCGGAGAACTCGTCGTTGACGACGGGTCCGAGGATGCCGGAGGGCAGCTGGCCCTGCACGTCGACCAGCTTCTTGCGCAGCAGATAGAAGAGGTAAGGCACGTCCTTCGGCGGCGTCGAGTCGCGGAAGGTGACCTGGAGCGCGGTGAAGGCAGGCTTGGAATAGGTCTGCACCTTCTCGAAGTAAGGCAGCTCCTGGATCTTCTTCTCGATGGGATCGGCGACCTGGGTCTGCATCTCCTGGGCGGTTGCGCCCGGCCAGATCACGGAGACGTTGACCACCTTCACCGTGAAGAACGGATCCTCGGCGCGGCCGAGCTTCTGATAGGAAAAGAAGCCGGCGACGCCGAGCACGAGCATCAGGAACAGGACCAGCGTCGGATGGCTGACGGCCCAGGCCGAAAGATTGAAGCGCTTCATCGCTCTCTCCGAAAAGACGATCCAATTGCAAAAACGTCAGCCACTCTGTTCAACCCGTCGTCGCGAGGCAGCGAAGCAATCCAGGGGGCTGGGCAAGTTCTGGATCGCTTCGCCGCTTCAGCCCCAGCATTTGCGCTTGGGCCGAAACTCACCTCACACGACGAAACTCGACTTCTCTTGTCATTCCGGGATGGTCCGAAGGACCAGACCCGGAATCTCGAGATTCTCAGGTGCGCAATTGCGCACCATAGTTCGGTGCTCCGCACCGCCCCGGAATGACCGAAACTAGAAGGACAGTGACGAGACGACCCGCACCCTCTGGCCCGGATCGAGCTTCTGCACGCCGAGGGCGACGATCTTGGCGCCCTCTTCGACACCGCTGGTGATGACGACGTCGTTGCTCTCGTAGGACTTCACCACCACCGGCTTCAGCGTCACCGCACCGTTGTCGTCGACGACGTAGAAGGAGGGCTTGCCGCCTTCGTTGAACAGCGCCGACAGCGGCAGCCGCGCGACGCGCTCGGTGGCGGCGTCCGACAGCGTCAACGTCGCGGTCATGCCGAGCGAAACCTTGTCGTCGGCCTCGGGCAGCGAGAACTTTGCGAGATAGGTGCGCGTCGCGGTATCCGCGGTGGGCGCGATCTCGCGCAGCTTGGCCGTATATTTCTTGCCCGGCTCCGACCAAAGAGTGACGCTGGCGGCGCCCGACTTGGCACGTCCGACCAGCGTCTCAGGGATCGCGACGACCGCTTCCTTCTCGGCAAAACGGGCGACACGGATCGAAGCCTGGCCTGCGGCAACCACCTGGCCGGGCTCGATCAGCGTCGCGGTGACGACGCCACGGGCGTCGGCGTTGAGCGTCGCGTAGGAAAGGGAATTCTTGGTCAGCTCGACCGAGCGCTCGGCCCGGTTCAACCGTGCGCGGGCCTCATCGGCGGCGGCGCGGCTCGAATCCATCTGCGCGTCCGTGGTCCAGCCCTTGGCCTTCAGATCCTTGGCGCGCTGCTCGGCGGCGGCGGCCTGGGCCAGCACGCCGGTCGCCGCGGTCTGCTCGGCCACGGACTGCTCGGCCTGGAGCTTCAGATCGACCTCATCGAGGGTGGCGAGCGGCTGGCCGATCTCGACGGTCTGGCCGACCTCCACGAGGCGCTTGGCGACCTTGCCGGCGACGCGGAAGCCGAGATCACTCTCGATCCGCGGCCTGACGGTGCCGACGAAGCTACGCTCCGGGGTTTCGGCATCATAATGCGCGGTGGCGACCAGAACCGGCCGCGGCGGCTCGGCCTTCTCGGCGACGGTGTCATTGCACCCGGCCAGCGCCGCGGCCATCAGGGCCAGCGACACACCCGCCAAGAGCTTGGAATAGCTGGATAAAACCGACCGGACGAACATCGGAGGACACTCCTGCGACTGCAATGAGAGGAATGTCGACTAATCACTGATAAAAGTCAATAATCGTCAGTCATCAGGAAAGCGTGATCGTTAAGGGGTGGTAAGGATTGCGCCGGGCGCGACCAAGAGGTGCCATCGTAGGGTGGGCAAAGCGACTTGTCCGCCGAAGCCCAGAAGGGCGAAGGCGGAAGCGTGCCCACCAGACCGGCCATTATTGGATTGGGGGAGAGATGGTGGGCACGGCGCGCAAAGAGCGCGCCTTTGCCCACCCTACAAAGCTCTCGCTACCGCCCCTGCCCGGCGAACTCGTGCTTGCTGTCGTGGCCGCCGACAAAAACCAAAATGCCGGCGAGCAGGGGCAGCACCGCGAGCACGAGCAGGCCGGTCGAGGTCTGGCCGGTGGCTTCCTTGACCCAGCCGATCAAATACGGCCCGCCGAAGCCGGCGAGGTTGCCGATCGAGTTGATCAGGGCGATGCCGCCGGCCGCGGCAGTGCCGGAGAGCCAGGCGGTCGGCAGGGTCCAGAACACACCAAAACAGCAGAACACGCCGATCGCGGCCACCGTCAGCACCACCATCGTCATGGTGGGATCGGTGAGATAGGAGGAGACGCCGAGCGCGACCGCGGTGAGCAGCAGCGGCGCGCCGACATGCATCACCCGCTCGCGCGTGGCATCGGAGTGCCGCGCCCACAGGATCATCGCGATGGTGCCGAACAGATACGGGATCGCCGTGACGAAGCCGGTCTGGGCATTGGTGAGACCGAACGCCTTCACGATCTGCGGCAGCCAGAACTGCATGCCGTAGAGCGCGCCGACGAAGCCGAAATAGATCAGGCTGAGCGCGATCACCTTCGGCGAGGACAGCGCTTCGCCGAGCGACAGATGCTTCACCGCCTGCTTGGCCGCGATTTCGGAATCGAGCTTCGCCTTGAGCCAGGCCTTCTGCTCGGCCGAGAGCCAATCCGCCTTCTCCGGCCTGTCGGTGAGATAGAACCAGGTGACGATGCCGAGCAGCACGGAAGGAATGCCCTCGATGATGAAGAGCCACTGCCAGCCCTTCAGGCCCATCATGCCATCGAGCCCGAGCAGCAGGCCCGAGACCGGCGCCCCGATCACGGTCGAGACCGGGACGGCAATGGCGAAGGCCGCAAGGAAGCGGGCGCGATATTCGGCCGGATACCAATAGGTGAGATAGAGGATGATGCCGGGAAAGAAGCCGGCTTCGGCGACGCCGAGGAGGAAGCGCAGGACGTAGAAGCTCGTCACGCCGCTGACCATCGCCATCAGCGCCGAGATGATGCCCCATGTCACCATGATGCGGGCGATCCAGCGGCTGGCGCCGAACTTTTCCAGCGCCAGATTGCTCGGCACCTCGAAGATGAAATAGCCGATGAAGAAGATGCCGGCGCCCCAGGAGAAGATCAGCGGCGTGAACTTCAGCTCCGCATTCATGGTCAACGCGGCGAAGCCGAGATTGACGCGGTCGAGATAGGAGAAGAAGTAGGCCAGCACCAGGAACGGAATCAGGCGCCAGGAGATGGCGCGGATGGTCGAGGTCTCGACTTCCGTCTTGGCTGTGCCGGCGGAACCGGCAAAGGTCGTGGTCTGGCTCATGGCTTCCCCCCAGGGTTGTTGCTTTTATGGGCTGATCGGGGGTTTTGAGCATCGCCGCGAAAGAGTCAATGGAGCAAGCAATGCACGGGGCGCAGCCGGATAACCCTACTGCGCCGCTTCGGACATCCCTGGTCCGGGCCGGGCTGGCGCTGGTCGTGATCGCCTGCGGCCTCTCCCTGCGCTGGCACGGCTTTCCGCTCGGCCTTCCCGCCTTCGTCGTGAAGTACGGCGGCTCGCTGTTGTGGGCGACGATGGTGTTCCTGCTGGTCGGGGTTTTTGTGCCGAGGCTGTCGCGGATGCAGATCGCGGCCATTGCCGCGGCGGTCGCGATCGTCGTCGAGTTCTCCCGGCTGGTGCACATGCCGTGGCTCGATGCGTTTCGGCTCACCACCGCCGGCGCGCTGCTGCTCGGGCGCATCTTCTCGCTGTGGAATCTGGTCGCCTACGCCGCCGGGATTGCGTTCGGCATCTGGATCGATCGGCTCGCCGAGACGCGCAGCCTCGTTCACTCCGCGAGCTGAAACCGCTCGAAGCGATCGAGCTCTTCCTCGATCACACGCTTGAGCTCCTTGCGCCCCGCGGTCTTCCTCCCCTCCCCGACCCACGTCCATTTCTGCATCAAGAGCTTCCTGGCCTGCCGGTCGGTCTTGAGATCGAGCGCGGCGACGATCTCGTCGCCGACCAGCACCGGCAGCGCGAAATAGCCGAGCTTGCGCTTGGCCTTCGGCACATAGGCCTCGAACAGATGATTGTAGCCGAAGATGAGGTTGGTGCGCTTGCGCTGGATGATCAGGGGATCGAACGGCGAAAGGATGTGGACGAGATCGGGCGATGGCCCCTCGCCGCCGGCCTCCAGCACCGCGGGCGCCGCCCAATGCTCCTGCTTGGCGCCATCGATCGCGACAGGGACAAGCTCGCCGCGACGCACGCGCGCGGCGATCAGACGCGCGACCGCCTTCTTGCTCGGCGCGTCGAGATGGCAGACCGAATCGAGACTCACCACGCCCTGCGACCGCAGCGCGCGATCGAGCAGATAGGCCGTGATGTCCTTTGCCGATGCCGGTTTCGGCAGCTTGTCCCAGCCGAAATGACGCGTCATCAGCTCGTAGGTCTTGAGCATGCCCTGGCGCTCGCTGATGGTCACGGAGCCGGTGTAGAAGGCAAGCTGCAACGCGCGCTTCGAGGGTTTGCGGCTCTGCCACAGATGCTCCTTCTCGGTGAGCACGTCATCCTCGATGTCGCGGATCGTCAGCGGCCCGGCGCGCACCAGCCGCATCACCTTGCGCGTATCGGCCGGCTTCACCGAGGCGAACCATCGGTGCCCTTCGCGCCGGTGCTCGCGCATCGCCGGCAGGAAGAAGCGGAAATCGTTCGAGGGGATGTAGGACAGCGCATGGGTCCAGTATTCGAACACGCTTCTGTCGACGCTCTGGGCCTGGCGCAGATCGGCGCGGCGGTAGGACGGAATGCGGCTGAACAGGATGTGGTGGTGACAGCGCTCGATGACGTTGATGGTGTCGATCTGCACATAGCCGAGATGAGCGGTCGCGTCCGCAACGGCCTGCGCACCTTCGCCGAACGGGGTGCGCTCATCCAGCCGCTGGGCGTGCAGCCAGATCTGCCGGGCCTGTGTGGTGGTGAGTGGGAGCGGTTTGGGCGCGCGTGACATTGCAGGACGCAATGTAGCGGGATTCGCGCCGGGAGAAAGAAGCGGACCAGGAACAACAAAAGAAAATGCCGCGCTGCCATCTGCTGACAGCGCGGCCGTTTGACTTGGCCGGCGCCTACTTCGCCGTCATGGCCTTCTGCGACTTCATGTAGTGCATGCAGGCGCTCTTCATCTTGCCATTGCTCATGTCCGTGTTGGCCATGGCCATTTCCTTGTTCGACGCCATCTTGGCCGGGGTGTCGGCCGTGCCGCCCATCATGGCGGCGGACTTCATCATGTTGTCCTTGGTGCACGCCATCATCGCGGCCGATGCGGGGGACAGGGAAAGAGTGAACGCGACAAAGGCTGCGGTGGTGAGCAAGATCTTCATTGGAAAAAATCTCCTCCGTAAAACGAAACCGGCGTCATGCCGGCCTCCGCAATTACGCATTCTCTCGCTCAGACGTTTCGCGGAGAAGACAATTTTCTTGCTGCGCTGCGAAGACGAAGGGCCTCAACGGCCGTCTTTCGGCGCTCTGGGCCGATCGCTGAGGCTGCCGGTGGCGATATCGGGCTCGCACGAGGCTTTGCCGCGCCCCTCCGCCTGGCAGCGATAGACGCTGCCGGTGAGGCGGTCGACCAGCCACATGTTCTCGTCATTCGGCCCGTCGAGGCCGACATAGCGGGAGGTCATCCCCGTGATCAGGGTCGACAGCAGGATCGCCACTGCGATCATCGCCGCGCCGATATAGATGGGCATGGAGCTCAGGGACACAGTCCGATCCGGCGGGCCACTGCGGTGGGATTGATAATCACTCGGCCTCGGCACTGGATGGAACTCGGCTCCCCTTCGTCTGCGGTTGGTCGCGAACCTCTGCTAGGCGTGCATCTGGCCGAAAACTTGTTCGCGAGCGGGCCCTGCGGAGACGGCTTTGCGACCATCGGTGTGCACAGGCTTCCGCAAGCGAACGGGCAGCCCCCGCTTCGGCACGAGGCTGGACTTTCGCCCGCCAAGTTCGAGCCAAGCCCGGACCAAGCCCAGCCGCAGCTCACCAATGTGATCTGGATCACGCCAGGAATTCGGCGCCTCGAACCCGCTCGGAAGCCGGCGCGACAATTGCTGTTCACCTCGTCGCGCCTGTCCTCGGCGCGGAGCACTGGCTGCCCGATCCCACACCGGAATCGCCGTAAAACACGCCAAGATAACCACGGAAGCGGCTGCTTCCAATGTGACGAGGATCACATCAGGGCTTTTGAACCTGCCCTACGCTCGCAGCATCAAATCGCCATCAGGCGTAACAGCGAGGACACGACAATGACCCGTTTTGATAAGTTTTTTGGACTGAAGGCGATTACTCTCGCGGCCGCGCTGTCGATGACGGCGGGCCTGGCACTGGCCGGCGACAACAACGTCTCTTCCGACAAGATCCTGGATGCGTTGAAGCCAAAGCCGGTGACGCGCGGCCTCTCCGCCGGTCCGCAGGCCGATCCGGCGGTGCAGGCCAAGGAGACGACGTTCCTGAACACCGTGCGCAATCGCTCGACCCGGTCGCTCTCGACCGGCGAGCGCGAGCAGATCGCCGAGCTTGCGGCGACCAAGCCGAAGATCGATCTGGAGATCCAGTTCGACTACAACTCGGCCGACATCGCCAAGACGTCGGTGCCGTCGGTGCAGGCGCTCGGCAAGGCGCTCTCCGACCCGGCGCTGAAAGGCTCGACCTTCGTGGTCGCCGGACACACCGACGCGATCGGCGGCGAAGAGTACAATCAAGGGCTCTCCGAACGCCGGGCCGACACCATCAAGATGTACCTGGTGCAGAACTACGGCCTCAACGGCACCGATCTCGTCACCGTCGGCTACGGCAAGACCAAGCTGAAGGATACCGCCAACGGCGCCGACCCGATCAACCGCCGCGTCCAGGTCGTCAATATGGACACCAAGACCGCGTCGAAATGATTTTCAGTTGATCGCCACACGAAACACGCCGCCTGCCATGATGGTGCAGGCGGCGACTTCATATCCAGCCCTGGAACAGCATCAGCCGGTTGAAGCCCTGCATCGACGTTCCGATGAAGGCCGCGGAGATCGGCAGCATGATCGCAAAGCCGATCGCGGCGAGGCCGACATAGGCCCACAGCAGCCAGCGCGGCAGGCTGTTCCTGCACAGCACATAGACCAGCGCAAGCGACGCCACGGTCGCGGCCGGCAGATAGTAGTAGATGAAACCCAGCGTGCGCGGCAGCAGCGCCCAGGCGAGCCAGGGGCCGAAATAGAACGCCGCGATCAGGAACGCGTCCCAGCGGCGCGCGACGACGACGTCGCGCAGCACGATCGCGAGCGCGGCCAGCGCCGGCCACAGCACCAGCGGGTTGCCGAGGAAGACGATCGCCGACACGCTGTCCTCCGCCGTCTTGTCGAACAGGAACCACACCGGGCGGGCGAGCAGCGGCCAGGATGGCCACGAGCTCATGTAAGTGTGGCCGGCGATCGCGGTGGTGGTGTTGTCGGCGAAGATCCGGCGCTGCGCCTCGATCAGATCGGGCAGCGACAATCCATAGAGCGGAACGAAAGCGGCAAGATATGTCATCGCCGGCAGCACGGCGAAGCAGAGCGCGACATGCGGCGTCCTGAAGTCCGGCCAGAGGTCGGGCCGATACCAATCGTCCGGCTTCGCGTCGGCGAACAGCGTGCGCCAGCCCTGCATCAGGCGGATCACCGCGACGATGACGATGCAGATGCCGAGCGGAAACAGGCCGCTCCATTTGCAGGCTGCAGCGCAGCCGAACAGGCAGCCTGCCACCGCGAACGGCGCATGCGGCCGCTCCCTGCGAAAGCCATGCATGAAGGCGGCGGTCGCGAGCAGTCCGAAGCCGAGCGCAAAGATGTCGAGCATCGCGATGCGCGCCTGCACGTAGAGCATCTGGTTGAAGGCCGCGATCAGCGCCGCGGCGATTGCGGGCCCTTGCGCGGCGAACAGCGCGAGGCCGCACAGATAGATCGCGACGATCGCGAGCGCGCCGAACAGGGTCGCCGGATAGCGCCAGCCGAGCGCGTTGTCGCCGAACGCCGCAATCGATGCGGCGATCAGCTCCTTGGCCAGCGGCGGATGCATCGGATTGAGCATCGGTTGCGACATCACGGGTGCCAGCATCTGTCGCGCGGCCGGCACATAGTGCACCTCATCGAAAACGAATTTCTCCGGCGCGGTGAGACCGATCAGCAGCGCCAGATGCGCCATCAGGAAAATTGCGACAGCAATCACTGCGCTCCGCGACATTTTCGGAACCGCAGGCAAATCGAGCGGCCGTTGTGGGGATGTTTTGCGTGGCAAATCTGCTTCACCGCGGGAAAAATATGGATGGCGCTTTTCATTGAACGCATTCCGCCGCAACTGTCACTAAGCATAGCGCAGGTCTCGCGCCGCTTGTGATAATTTCGCCACATCGCAAGCGCGCGCGATCCAGTACGATCAGGGACACATCGATCGGTTGCGAAATGAATTTGCGTTTCTGGCTTTTCCCAACACTGCTCTCGGCCGCATTGTGCGTAGCGTCTGGCGCACAGGCGCAGACGCGCGTCGGCGAAGCCGTCGTGATTCAGAACGAGGTGGTGCGCGTGGCCGCGACCGCGACGCCGATCAACGTCGGCGACAGCATGCTGCGCGACGAGACCGTGCGCACCGGCGCCGACAGCGCGGCGCGCTTCGTCATGGCCGACAGCACCAATCTGTCGCTCGGTCCCAGCGCCACGCTGAAGCTCGACCGCACCGTCTTCAACGACGAGCACAGCTATCGCGACGTCGCGATCCGCATGACCACCGGCGCATTCCGCTTCGTCACCGGACATTCCGAGAAGGCCGCCTACAAGATCACGACGCCGCTCGCGACCATCGGCGTGCGCGGCACCACGCTCGACATCCTCTCGCAACGTGGCCGCTCCGTCGTCGTGCTCCAGGACGGCGCAGCCAGCGTCTGCACGCTGAGCTTCCAGTGCGTGCAGCTCACCCAGCCCGGCGACACCGCGATCATCACCTCGACCGGCGGCAAGGTCAGCATCAGCAAGACCAACACGCCGCCCTGGACGTTTGCCGCGACCTGCGCCGCGAATGCCGGGCTGTGCTCGGTCAGCCAATATGCAGACGCCTCACCGACCGTCGCGCCCGCCGTCAATGACGACGGCATGCTGTGTGGGCGCTGACGATGGCAACGCTCCGCATCCGCGACCTGCTTCCTGCCGCCGCGCTGATGGCCATGGGCATAGTGGCACTGACATGGGGTGTGCAGCCGGCCTCGGCCGCAACCGTAACCCTGACCAATTGCGAGACAAATTGCTCGCCGGCGCCGAGCCCGTCGCCGTCCCCATCACCCTCGCCATATCCGTCACCATCGCCGTTTCCGTCACCGAGCCCGACACCGACCGGCGCGGATTCCAGCGGCAATTCGATCGGCGGCCTCGCGGACCAGCGCTTCAACCAGATGATCACCAACCGGGTGCTCGGCACGGTGCTGCTCGGCGTCAACGAGCAGGTCAATTGCAGCGACTGCATCAGCGCGTTCGGCTCGGCCGGCTCGTTCTCGGCCGGCATTCACGGCCGCAAGGAACTAACCAACAATCTGTCGCTGCTCGCCGGCATCGCCTACACGCAGTACAGCGAGGGCGGCTATAACATCACCAGCGCGCCGATCGGCGCCTTCGCGCTGCGCTACGATTTCACCGATTGGGGCTCTTCGCGCCCGTTCTTCGACGTCGGCACGATCCTGACGCCGTGGGAGAAGGCGCGCTACACGCGCAGCTACAACACCAACCTCGGCCCGGTGAGCGTCACGGGCTCGACCAACGCCTCCAACTACGCCGTCTACGGGCGCGCCGGCTGGATGAGCCGCGTCTCGCCGCGCGACGAGGTCGCCGCCTCGATCGAGGTCTGGCAGCTCTGGCAGCGCGTGTCCGGCTATTCGGACAGCGCGGTGGCATTCAATCCGTTCGACGCCACCATTGCGACCGGCACCGACCGCACCAGCCTGGTCAAGATCGGCGGCCAGTGGACCCATCTCTACGGCAGCAACATCGAGGCCAATATCAACGGCGGCTGGGTGCAGTCGTTCGCCAGCCATAGCGGCATCGTCGCCACCGTGACCGGTGACGGCATGGTGGTGCCGACGATGGGCAACCAGGGCTGGTTCGAATATGGCGGCCGCCTCGGCTTCCGCGTGCAGAAGGGCTGGATCGTGGACGTCTTCGCCAACGGCACGCTCGGCCCGCAGCCGGTCGGCAACACCATCCACGGCGGCGTGGGGCTAAGGATCAATTACTAGCGAACGCGTGCGTCAGCAGTTCCACACTCGCTGTCATGCCCCGCCTAGTGCGCAATTGCGCACGGGGGCGGGGCATCCAATACGCCGCGGCTTCTCGATTCTAGCCGCGCCGTCTCGGAGTACTGGATCGCCCGGTCAAGTGTTCAGCCCGGGGACATGACCGACGGGTGTTCGGGGACATAGCCGA
>NZ_LBJZ01000184.1:0-140197 GCF_028128935.1 Bradyrhizobium sp. CCBAU 11361 | reverse complement strand
CGATGGCGAGGCGGCCGGCGACTTCGCTCATCGGCGCAAGCAGGGGGAGGTGACCGGCCGCGTCGGTGACGGTTTCATAGGCGATCGCCGTACAGCCGGAGGCGAGCAAACCCTTCGCCTGTTCGGGATCCGGTGCAAGATGGAGGTAGGTAAACAGGATCTGGCTTTCGCGAAGCTGGGTCCATTCGCTCTTCTGCGGCTCCTTCACCTTCACGATCATGTCGGAGTTGGCGAAGACGTCGCGGGCGCTCCCGGCAATCGCCGCCCCTGCCCGCCGATAGACTTCGTCCGAAGCGCCGATGCCGCTGCCGGCGCCGGTCTCGACCGTCACCTGATGCCCGGCCGCGACGTATTCGCGAACGGCGCCCGGGGTGAGCCCGACGCGATATTCCTGCACCTTGATCTCCTTGGGCACACCGACACGCATCCTGGGCTCCTTCCAACGTTTTGATTCACCTCGTCATGGTAGCGACGGGTCCAGTTTGGTTTCGTGCAAATATCAGCTAGTTTCGCCATCTCCGCGCCGGTTTCCGGCGCGCAAACGCTCTTTCACGCTGGAAACGAAACATTGGCCCTCGACCGGAAAGACCTCGCCATCCTCGCGGAACTTACGACCAATGCACGGGCCAGCCACACCGAGCTCGCCAACAAGGTCGGGCTATCCAGCACGGCGCTGGCGCGGCGCCAGAAGGCGCTGGAGGACGACGGCTTTATCCAGGCCTATCAGGCCGCGCTCGACCTGGCGCAGTTCGGCCTCACCACGACGGTGCTGGTGCGCATTGCGCTGGAGAGCCAGAGCGACGAGGCGCTGAAGGCGTTCGAGGCGGAGGTGGTGAAATGCCCCTCCGTCGTGCGCTGCTTCCTGATGTCGGGCACCGACGACTACATCCTGATCGTGCTCGCCCGCGACATCCAGGATTTCGAGCGCATCCACCGCACCGAACTGTCCCGCCTGCCGCGCGTCGCGCGGGTGCAATCGAGCTTCGCGCTGCGCGAAGTCGTCAACCGCGCCGTGCCGACGGTGGTGTTCAGCGAGGCCAAGCGGTAGCGATTCCCTCTCCTGCGAGCGCCGCGAAGGCCATCCCGCGCCGCAGTCGGGCTGCATCGGGCACCAAGCTGACTGGTGCCCGATCCGGTCTGCACGTTAAGTTTGGCTTTACCCTAAGTTGCACTTTACTCAATGAGCTTAGGGTAGCTCAGAGCTATTCGCTTATCATTGCAACTTAAGATCGTTTTGCTGGAAGGGCTCCCACCGGCGCGCAGGGGCACGAATTGTGGCATAGATATGGGAGGAATTCTTCATTCCAAGACGCAGCTTTCTCCAAACGAAACGCCGACCACGTTCTTAAGCCTGATGGATCGGAGGTTCCTCCTTGGCGCCTATGGCCGGCAGACACGTAGCCACATAGCAGTCGCATGGCTAGCCCGCACGATCGTCACAGCGAGCTTTATTGCAGGTCTCGCCTGCCGATATGTAGCCCTCGATCAGGTGACCGACGATACGACCAAATTCCTGCTGCCCTGGTATGAATTCGCGCAGAGCCACGGTCTTGCCAGTCTCGGACACACATTCACGAATTACACCCCGTTTTACAGCTACCTTTTGGTTGCGGCGACCGCATTCCACGGGCTGTTCGAACCATGGCACCTGATCAAGGGAATTTCTTTCATCTTCGAATTCGGCTGCGCGCTGATGGCAGCACGCCTGGTCGCGTCCGACAAAGAACGCATCTACAGTCCTTCCGTTGCCTTTGCGGCCGTCTGGCTGGCACCGACTGTTCTGTTCAACGGTGCGGTCTGGGGGCAGGCCGACGCGATCTGGACGTTCTTCATTTTGCTGTCGGTATATTGCATTTCCCGAGACCGACCTCGGGCCGGTGTTGTTTCATTCACCGTCGCATTTTCTGTGAAGGCCCAAGCAATATTCCTTGCACCCTTGATCTTCGCGCTCGTGCTGAGGCGAACGATCCATTGGCTTTGGCTTGCAACGATTCCGATTGTTTATCTCGCCATCGCGGCTCCTGCGTGGCTGCTTGGCCAACCTCTCTCCGACATCCTGACAGTCTATTTCAATCAGGCTGAAACCTTTGACCGGCTGTCAATGAACGCAGCAAACATGTGGTTGCTCGTGCCAAACCGGTTCTATGGACCCGGTGTAGCCGCCGGAATGGCCATCTCAGCGGCGGCAGGGCTCGTATTCTCAATCGTTGCCGCGCGGGCGAAAGACCTGTGCAAGGTCGAACACCTAGTCGCGGCCGCAGCCCTGTCTCTGCTCTTGATGCCATTCGTGCTGCCGAAAATGCACGACCGATATTTCTACGCGTTTGAAGTCATGGCGATCATACTGGCCTGCCTTAAGCCGCGCTTCTCCGTAGTCGCCATCGCCGCGCAGATCAATGGCGTGATTGCCTATCTGAGCTATTACGGCATTGCAGCGCCGTTGATGGGTCCGGCGGTCATTGGGAATGGCTGGATTCTGCTGCAGCTCGCTCTTTACACGCACCGCAAAGCGAAAGACCCGGAGCAGCCCGATTCAGTTGCATTCTCTCCGACGACATTCGCCGTCGGCGCGATCGCTTTCTGGGCCATCTATTTACTTGCCGCTTGAAGAGACCGCGGGGAGAGGCGAAAACGCGGACCGCAGCCGCTGTCATCCAACTGTCATCGAATGTGCCGAGAGCTGTGTCACCAGTACATTCGGGACAGACAATGGACTATTTCAAGCGCTTCAACTTCCTGTTCGCCGCACCCGTGTTCGACGCCGACGACCTCGAAGGCGTCCGCTTCAACCAGATCATCGAGGAGATCCAGCGCTCCGGCTTCGAGGTGGTCCGGGCCCGCAAGCTGGAGGACGCGGAGATGGCGGTGCAGACCGACGCCGCGATCGGCTGCATGGTGGTGGACTGGGGCAAGAAGGGCCTGGAGGGCAAGACCTCGGCACTGATCAATTTGATGCGGCGCCGCGGCCTCGACTTCCCGATCATCCTCCTGATCCGGCGCAAGCGCTTCGAGGATTTGCCGGTCGAGGTGCTCGACTTCATCGACGGCTATGTCTTCCTGTCCGAGGAGACGCCGACCTTCATCGCCAAGAACCTGATCAGCCGGCTCAAGCAATATGCCGAGACGCTGAAGACGCCGTTCTTCGGCGCACTGGTGGACTATGCCGAGGAAGGCAACCAACTCTGGACCTGTCCGGGCCACAATGGCGGCGTGTTCTACAATCGAAGCCCGATCGGCCGGGTCTTCGTCGAGCATCTCGGCGAATCCGTGTTCCGCGACGACCTCGACAATTCCGTGCTCGATCTCGGCGACCTCCTCACCCATGAGGGCCCGGCGCTGAAGGCGCAGAAGGAGGCCGCGCAGATCTTCGGCGCGGAGAAGACCTATTTCGTGCTCAACGGCACCTCGACCTCGAACAAGGTCGCGCTCGGCGCGCTGGTCACCGACGGCGATCTCGTGCTGTTCGACCGCAACAACCACAAGGCCGCCCATCACGGCGCGCTGATGATCAATGGCGGCATCCCGGTCTACGTTCCGACCATTCGCAACGCCTGGGGCCTGATCGGCCCGATGCGCTGGGACGTGCTCGACGAGAAGGCCCTGCGCGAGGCGATCCGCAACCATCCGCTGGTTGGGGATCGCGACGCCTGGCGCAAGGAACGGCCGTTCCGCGTCGCCGTGGTCGAACAGTGCACCTATGACGGCACGATCCACAGCGCCGAGATGATCCTGAAGCGCATCGGCCATCTCTGCGAGTACATCCTGTTCGACGAGGCCTGGGCCGGCTTCATGAAGTTCCATCCGCTCTATGCCGGTCGCTTCGCGATGGGCCTCGCCAACCTTCCCCCCGAGGCGCCGGGCATCATCGCGACGCAGTCGACCCACAAGCAGCTCGCGAGTTTTTCGCAGGCCTCCCAGATCCACATCAAGGACCGTCACATCCGCGGCCAGAAGCGGCGGGTCGAGCACCGCCGCTTCAACGAAAGCTTCATGCAGCACGCCTCGACCTCGCCGTTCTACCCGCTGTTCGCCTCGCTCGACGTCGGCGCGCAGATGATGAAGGGACGTTCCGGCGAGGTGCTGTGGGATGACACGATCCGGCTCGGCATCGAGCTGCGCAAGAAGATCCGCGCAATGCGCCGGGAGTTCGAGGAGAAGGAACAGAATCCCGATCGCCGCTGGTTCTTCGAGCCCTTCGTGCCGGATCGCGTCGCCATCCCCGACGTCAGCCGTCCCGGCGCCGCCCACAATGTCGCCTGGGAAACGCTCTCGACCGACGAGCTCGCCACCAATCCCGCCTTATGGCAGCTCTCTCCGGATACCAGCTGGCACGGCTTTCCCGATCTCGCGGAAGGCTTTGCCATGACCGATCCGAACAAGCTGACGCTGCTCACGCCCGGCTTCGACCGTGCCACCGGCGCCTATGCCGAGCACGGCATCCCCGCCCCTGTGGTCGCGCAATATCTGCGCGAAAACCGCATCGTGCCCGAGAAGAACGACCTCAACTCGCTGCTCTTCCTGCTCACTCCCGGCGTCGAGGCGAGCAAGGCCGGCACGCTGATCTCCGGCCTCGTCGCCTTCAAGAGGCTGCACGACGACAATGCGCTGCTGGCGGACGCGATCCCGGAATTCCATCAGCGACGGCAGGCACGCTATGCCGGCGTGCGGCTGCGCGACCTCTGCGGCGAGATGCACCGCTTCTTCCGCGCCGCCGATGTCAGCGCGCTCCAGGCGCGGCAGTTCATGCCCGAGCACATGCCTGAGATCGCGATGTCGCCCCGCGATGCCGCGCGCTATTTGTTCCGCAACGATGTCGACTATCTGCCGATCGAGGCGATCGCGGGCCGCATCGCCACCACGCCCTTCGTGGTCTATCCGCCCGGCATCGCCACCATCGTGCCCGGCGAGCGGCTAACGGAACGGGCCAAGCCCATGGTGGATTATCTCAAGATGTTCGAGACCTGCTTCAACACATTCCCGGGCTTCGACGTCGAAATCCAGGGCGTCTACAAGAAGGTCGATGCGAATGGCCGCATCGGGCTCTATACTTACGTCGTTGCCGAGTAGGTGCCGATGACCGAAACAGCCGCAATCCGCGCGGATGACGAGCCGGTCCTGGTCCGCCCCTCACGCGAGAGCGATGTAGAGGCGATGCTGGCGATCTACCGCCATCACGTCCGCAACGGGGTGCCGCGCGATGTCGAGGGAACCGGCGCGCCGGAGCCGGACGATCTGCGCGACCGGCGCAAGAACCTGAAGCAGACCCGCCTGCCCCATCTGGTCGCGACCTACCGCGGCGAGGTCGTCGGCTATGCCTATGCGGTGTTGTTCCGCAAGCGCCCGGCCTATCGCTACACCGCCAAGCACTCGATCTACGTCCACCACGCGCATCTCGGCCGCGGCGTCGGACGGCTATTGCTTCAGGAGTTGGTCGATGTTTGTGCCGCGGCCGGCTTCCGCCAGATGATCGGCTATATCGATGCCGACAACGCGCCCTCGCTGGCGCTGCACGAGAAGTTCGGCTTCGCGCGCGCCGGCCTGCTCTGCGGCGTCGCCTACCGGCACGGCCGCTGGTCCGACACCGTCATGGTGCAACGCTCGCTCGGCGCGGGCGCAACCGCGCCGCCGCCGGCAACGGCACCCGGCCGGTAAGCCTTACGAGGGAAAGTCAGCCGGTTTGACGTGGATGCGGTCGGCATGCAGCGACCAGTGACACAACGCCTGGTCCTTGCAGAACCGCGCCTTCGCCCGCTCCCTGGCCTCGTCCTCGTCGGCGGCGTCGATCTCGAGCGTGCCCTGACAGACCTCGATCTGCCGGCCGTACTCCCCGAGCACGTCCTTCATGAACCTGACGACATAAGTGGACATGGGACCTCCTGCTGCCCCGGCAGCACTCTTATCCCATTTAGCCGATTTCGGGGAGGCAGATTTTGACCGGGATCAAAGCCGGCAACGGTTCCCGCCGACGATCCAGGCGCCGGTTCGATCCGTCAGCCGCCCCGCCCTGCCTGGAGCCTCGCGGAAGGCGAGCGCGACGCGGGGCGCACGGGACGACATCAACAATTACGTCGTGTTATCGAGCAGCGACTCTGTCATCTCGGAGTAGGCTTGAATGACCTTCGCATTGGCAATGAAGCTGTACTTCGCGGTCGCCAGTTCAACGAACTCGCCGGCGAGATCGACATTCGGCGCTGCGACCAGGCCGTCCTGGTTTGCGAAGGGAGCGCCTGGATCGGATTGTGCGGTAAAGCTCGGCGAAACGGCCGACACGGTCGCAAGCGTACCGCCCGGCGTCGAGCCGCTCGATTGGTCGACCTGTTCGACTCGCAACGGCACATAAGCCGCGGGAAAGGTCGGAGCAATGCCTGAACCGGCCGACGTGCCCGATCCGCCTGACGCAGGCAACGGGCCGGTCGTGCTGATATTGGCGATATTGCTCGCGGCCACGCTCACGCGCAAACTCGCTGCAGAAAGTCCGGATGTAGCAATCGAAAAAATGCTCATGACCCCTGATCTACAGGACAAGTCATACGCCTTCACTCACGCAATCGATAGGATGCGCCGCTTTGCATTTTCCTCGCGGTAACCAATGATTGGAGCGCAGTCGGACCTTGCGCGCGCCCCTATCCCGGCGTCACGCCGAACGCCTGCTTGAAGCGCTCGGCGTAGCGTGGCCAGACCTCGGGATTGATGATGCGCGGCGGGCGCTTGCCGTCGAGCGTGTCCAGCACCTGCTCGGCGGCGATGCGGCCCATGTTCTGGCGCGCCTCGGTCGTCACACCTGCGGTGTGCGGGCTCGCCAGCACGTTGTCGAACTGGAGCAGCGGATGCTCGGGCGGCGGCGGCTCCTTGGACCAGACGTCGAGACCGGCCCCCGCAATGCGCTTGTCGCGCAGAGCCTGGAGCAGCGCGTCCTCATCGTGGATGAAACCGCGCGCGGTGGTGATGAAATAGGCATGCGGCTGCATCAGCGCGAATTCGCGCACGCTGATCAAGTTGCGGCTGCCCTTGTTCAGCGGACAGGAGATCGAGACGAAATCGGCGCGGCGCAACAGCTCGTCAAGCTCGACCTTCTCGCCGCCCCGCTCGGCCATCACCTCGGCCGACAGATACGGGTCATAGGCCAGCACCTTCATGCCGAGCAGGCCCTTGCACAGCGCGGCGATGCGGCGGCCGACATTGCCGAGACCGATGATGCCGACGGTCTTGTGCTCGACCTCGTTGCCGACGAGATCGTTGCGGTTGACGTTGCGCTCGCGGCGCAACCGGCGGTCGGACTGGATGATGCGCTTGGACAGCGTCAGCATCATCGCCAGCGCATGTTCGGCGACCGAATGGGCGTTGCCGCCGGACTGGTTGACGACCACGACGCCCGCGTCGGTGCAGGCCTCGACGTCGACGGGATCGAAGCCCGCGCCGTTGCTGGAGACGAGCAGCAGGTTCGGCGTACGCTTCAGGAAGGCGGCATCGACATGGAAATGCGGGGCGAGCTCGTCGCGGGCGGCGCCTATCTGGTAGACATGGGCCGCGCTCAGGATGGGCGCATAGAAATCTTCAGGGCTTGCGTTCTCGATGCGATCGAGCCGGACGTCGGGCCGCGCTTTCAGGATGTCGACATAGATCGGATTGGCCAAATAATTGGAGTAGACGACACGCTTGCTGTTGACCGACATCAGGACCCTTCCGGCTCTCCAGGGATCAGCCACGGCCAGCGCGGCGCGCGCCCCCTTCCGTGCTTCCTCCCACATTTTCTTTGCCCACATATGACATGGCGGTGCCGGCCACGGCAGGCCGTCTGGCGCAGATCACGGTGCCGGCCCGGACATGTTGACAATCCCGCTGCCTGCGTCAAGTTCGGCAGATCGCTGCGACGGCCAGGACAATGGCAAGAACCAAGAAGAATGCGCGGGCGAAGGGAGAACGCAATGGCGATTGCGGAACAGGCGACACAGGGGTCCAGCGACAAAAGCTGGCACGGCATCGTCCTGCAAACCCTGAAGCGGAACGAGATCAGCCTGATCCCTTACGTGCCCGACCGCGTGCTGACGCCGCTGATCAAGAACCTGCATGCCGATCCCTTCTTCACCACCTTTGCCACCGCTCGCGAGGAGGAAGCCGTCGGCATCGTCTCGGGCGCCTGGATGGGCGGACGGCGTGGCGCGGTCCTGATGCAGACCTCGGGCTTTGCGACGCTCGCCAACGTGCTCGCCTCGCTCGCGGTGCCCTACCAGATTCCGCTGATCATGTTCGTCTCCGAGCGCGGCACGCTCGGCGAGTTCAACTACGGCCAGTCGCTGGTCTGCCGCACCATGCGCCCGGTGCTGGATTCGCTGGCGCTGGAGCACCACACCATCACCCGGCTCGACGAGCTCGAATTCATCGCCGACCGCTCGATCAAGCAGGCGGTCACGACGCAAGCGCCGGTGGCCCTGATCCTCAGCCCGCTGCTCACCGGCGGCAAGGTCTTTGACAAGTGAGCGCCGCCAAATGAGTTCGAATATGAACACGCGCAACACCAAGGTGATGAACCGCTTCGACGTGACGTCGCGCCTGATCGGAAAGCTGAAGCACGAGGAGGCGGTGATCGGCGGCATCGGCAACACCAATTTCGACCTCTGGGCCGCCGGCCACCGCCCCCAGAATTTCTACATGCTCGGCAGCATGGGGCTCGCCTTCCCGATCGCGCTCGGCGTGGCGCTGGCACAGCCCGAGCGCCGTGTCTTCGCGCTCGAAGGCGACGGCTCGCTGCTGATGCAGCTCGGCGCGCTCTCGACGATCGCGATGTTGAAGCCGAAGAACCTGATCATGATCGTGATGGATAACGGCATCTACCAGATCACGGGCGCGCAGCCGACGCCGGCCGCTGACGTGGCCGACATCGTCGCCATCGCCATCGGCTCGGGGCTCGCCAACAGCGCCTGGGCTGCCGAAGAGGAGGATTTCGAGCGCCTGGTCGAGGAGGCCATGTCGGCCTCCGAGCCGAGCCTGATCGCGGTCCGCATCGACGACAAGCCCGGCGTCGGCACCACAAGGCGCGATCCCGTGCAGATCCGGGAGCGTTTCATGCACGGCCTCGGCGTGCGCGAGCCACTTTGACGTTTCGTCATTAACTACACGCCGATCTGATCCGCAGCCCGCGGCAGACCCGCAAAAACCGTGCTAAGCGGTGCGGATGCCCATTTTGGTTCGTGCCTTTGCCTGGCTGCTCGCCACCGCCGTCACCTTCGCAACGCTCGGTCCGCCCGGCCTGCGTCCCCATTCCGACCTCGGCCAGGACGGCGAGCATGCGCTCGCCTTCATCCTGGTCGGGCTTGCCTTCGGCCTCGCCTATCGGAAGCAACGCCTGGCAGCGGCGGCCGTCTCGGTCATCCTGATCGGCCTGCTCGAGCTGATGCAGTTCTGGGCGCCGGGGCGCCATGCACGGCTGGAGGATTTTCTTGTCGATGCCGCCACGGCCTGCGCCGGCTTTGCGCTCGCAGCCGCAACCGATTGGGTCACGACACGCCTGCGCCCGAGCGTATCCGTCACAAGCGAAGGCCCCGCGGAGTGACGCTCCGCAGGGCCCGTTTTCACTCGACGTCCATGATCAGTCGATGATCTTGACGACGCGACGCGTCCGCGGCTCGACGATCACGCGGCGATCGTTCACGACCGCATAGCGATATTCGGTGTAGTTCGGCACGGGACGCAGCACCACGGTCGGGGGCAGCGGCTCGCCGACCACGACGCGCTCGTGGATCACGACGGAGTCATTGCGCGGGATCCCGCCCAGGATCGCATTCGGAATCTCCAGGCCGGCGCCGACGGCCGCACCGACGGTGCCGCCGACCATTGCTCCGACCGGGCCGCCGATATCGCCGCCCGCACGCGCGCCGTCCCGGGCGCCCTGTTCGGTCGTCGACTGGGCAAAGGCTGCACTCGACGCCAGCAGCGACACGGCAGCCAACGAAATCGCAAGACGGGTCTTCATGTCCACACTCTCCAGTAGTTGTTCTGCGCCTTCAACCGCGGCAACGGACCATTGTTCCGGTTCCCGCGCGACGAAAGACACGCCAAATCTGGAGAGTGTTACTGCGTAACACTTAGGCTGCGGCGATCTCGTGCCCCGCCATCAGTTCCAGCGCGCGCACCATCGCCGAGTGATCCCAGCCCTTGCCGCCATGCGCGGTGCAGGACGAGAACAATTGCTGCGCCACCGCCGTGCTCGGCAGCGACAGGCCAAGCGCGCGAGCACCCTCGAGCGCGAGGTTGAGATCCTTCTGGTGCAGCTCGATGCGGAAGCCAGGATCGAAATTGCGCTTCACCATGCGCTCGCCATGCACTTCGAGAATCCGCGAGGACGCAAAGCCGCCCATCAGCGCCTTGCGCACCAGCGCAGGGTTCGCTCCGGCCTTCGATGCGAACAGCAGCGCTTCGCTCACGGCCTCGATCGTCAGCGCGACGATGATCTGGTTGGCGACCTTCGTGGTCTGGCCGTCGCCATTGGCGCCGACATGCGTGACGTTCTTGCCCATCCTGTCGAAGATCGGCTTCATGGTGCCAAAGGCGCGCTCGGGGCCGCCGACCATGATGGTGAGGCTCGCCGCCTTGGCGCCGACCTCCCCGCCCGACACCGGCGCGTCGAGATAGTCCGCGCCCAGCGCCTCGATCTTCCTGGCAAACTCCTTCGTCGCCAGCGGCGAGATCGAACTCATGTCGACGACGATCTGGCCCTTGGAGATGCCGCTCGCGACGCCGTCCTTGCCGAACAGCACGGCCTCCACATGCGGCGTATCCGGCACCATGATAATGACGGCATCCGCCTCCTCCGCGACCTCCTTGCCCGACTTGCAGGCGATGCCGCCCGCCGCGATCAGCTCGGGCGACACCGGCGCAACGTCGTGCAGCAGCACGCGATGGCCCGCGGCCAGAAGGTGGCCGGCCATCGGCCGTCCCATGGTGCCAAGTCCGATGAAGCCGATGTCGATCATGTCCAATTTTCCTCAGGTCTCGAAGGTTTGCGCCGCGTGCCAGGACAGGCCTTCCAGCGTCGTCGTGCGCGGCTTGTATTCGCAACCGATCCAGCCGCGATAGCCGATCGCGTCGAGATGGCGGAACAGGAAGGGATAGTTGATCTCGCCGGTGCCCGGCTCGTGACGGCCGGGATTGTCGGCGAGCTGGATGTGGGCGATCTGGGGGAGATATTCCTGCATGGTGCGGGCGAGATCGCCCTCCATGATCTGCATGTGGTAGATGTCGTACTGGATGAACAGATTGTTCGACCGCACCTCCGAGATGAGCTGCACCGCCTGCTCGGTGCCGTTGAGGTGGAAGCCGGGAATGTCGAGCGTGTTGATCGGCTCGACCAGGAGCTTGATGTTCTCCCGCGCCAGCGTCGAGGCGGCAAAGCGCAAATTGCCGACCAGCGTCTCGTTGAGCTCGCGCGGATCGGCATTATCGGGTGCGATGCCGACGAGACAGTTGAGCTGCTCGCAATCGAGCGCCTTGGCATAGTCGATGGCGCGGAACACGCCGTCGCGGAATTCGCTGACGCGATCGGGCAGGATCGCGATGCCGCGCTCGCCCTTAGCCCAGTTGCCGGCGGGGAGATTATGCAGCACCTGCGTCAGCCCGTGGGCCTCCAGCTGCTCGCGCAGCTGCGCCTTATCGAAATCATAGGGAAATAGATACTCGACCCCGGCAAAGCCCGCCGCTTTCGCCGCGGCGAAGCGGTCGAGGAACGGCATCTCGTTGAAGAGCATGGTGAGGTTGGCGGCAAACTTCGGCATGATGCTGTCCCCTATTCCGCCGGCTGAAGCACGCCGGACCGCTTGGTCCCGACCTCGTCGAGGGCCAGGTCCAGCACCTCCTCGAACTCGACGATGTTGTCGATCTCCGTCCCCATCGCGATGTTGGTGACACGTTCGAGGATGAACTCGACCACCACGGGCACGCGGTGCTTCGCCATCAATTCGCGCGCGGTCGCGAATGCGGCCTGTGAGTCCTTGGGATCGGTGACGCGGATCGCCTTGCAGCCGAGGCCTTCGGCGACGGCGACATGATCGACGCCGTAGCCGCCGAGCTCGGGCGCGTTGATATTCTCGAAGGAGAGCTGGACGTGGTAGTCCATGTCGAAGCCGCGCTGGGCCTGACGGATCAGGCCGAGATAGGAATTGTTCACGACGACGTGGATGTAGGGCAGGTTGAACTGCGCGCCGACCGCGAGCTCCTCGATCAGGAACTGGAAGTCGTAATCGCCCGACAGCGCGACGATGTCGCGGTCCGGGCACGCCGCGCGCACACCGAGGGCTGCCGGCAGCGTCCAGCCGAGCGGCCCGGCCTGCCCCGCATTGATCCAGTTGCGCGGCTTGTAGACGCCGAGGAATTGCGCACCCGCGATCTGCGACAGGCCGATCACGGTGACATAGGCGGTGTCGCGGCCGAAGGCCTTGTTCATCTCTTCATAGACGCGCTGCGGCTTGATCGGGACGTTGTCGAAATGGCTCTTGCGCAGCATGGAGCGCTTGCGATCGCGGCAGGCCGCGGGCCACGCCTGGCGCTCGCGGAGCCTGCCTGACCGGCGCCACTCCCTGGCGACGGTGACGAAAAGCTCGAGCGCGGCCTTGGCGTCCGAGACGATGCCGAGATCGGGATTGAATACGCGGCCGATCTGCGTCGGCTCGATGTCGACATGCACGAAGGTGCGGCCCTTGGTGTAGGTCTCGACCGAGCCGGTGTGGCGGTTGGCCCAGCGGTTGCCGATGCCGAGCACGAAATCGGATTCGAGCATCGTGGCGTTGCCGTAGCGGTGGCTGGTCTGAAGGCCGACCATGCCGGCCATCAGCACGTGATCGTCGGGGATCGCGCCCCAGCCCATCAATGTCGGCACGACCGGGACATTCGCGATCTCGGCGAATTCGACCAGGAGATCGGAGGCGTCCGCGTTGATGACGCCGCCACCTGCGACGATCAGCGGCCGCTCGGCCGCGTTGAGCATCTCCAGCGCCTTCTCGACCTGCTTGCGCGTCGCGGCCGGCTTGTAGACCGGCAGCGGCTCATAGGTCTCGTCATCGAACTCGATCTCGGCGAGCTGCACATCGAGCGGCATGTCGATCAGCACCGGCCCCGGCCGCCCTGAGCGCATGACGTGAAACGCCTGGCTGAACACGCGCGGCACCAGCGCCGGTTCGCGCACGGTCACCGCCCATTTGGTCACGGGCTTTGCGATCGACTCGATGTCGACGGCCTGGAAGTCTTCCTTGTAAAGCCGCGCGCGCGGCGCCTGCCCGGTGATGCAGAGGATCGGAATGGAATCGGCGATCGCCGAATAGAGCCCGGTGATCATGTCGGTGCCGGCCGGCCCCGACGTGCCGATGCAGACCCCGATATTGCCGGCCTTCGCCCGCGTATAGCCCTCGGCCATGTGCGAGGCGCCCTCGACATGCCGCGCCAGGATATGGCGGATCGAGCCGCGCTTCTTCAGCGCCGAGTAAAGCGGATTGATCGCGGCCCCGGGAACGCCGAAGGCCGTCGAGATGCCTTCCTTCTCCAGAATTCGCACAGCCGCATCGATAGCTCGCATCTTCGCCATATCGGACCTCGCTTTGGCTTAAGTCAGCGAGCGAGATCATCAGACGTGCAAGATGCGATCTCAACGAGATCGATTTTATTTTCCACGGAGTGGAAGGCGTTGAAAAAAGTCCTCAAAAATCAGTCTGTTGATGGGATCATTTCGTGAAAACCAACGCCTATCCAAAATTCCCGCCGATATTCGGGGAAAGTAGTTTGCTCGATTGAGATACATGCTAAAGTTGCGTCGGGCATGGGAATAATTCGTCAATGTGCTGGTTTGGAAGTGGTCTGTCAGTCCTTACAACTGCGGATCAGGGGTCATCGCCTTCGTGGCGTCAACGTTCCTGGAAGGCGGATAAGGCCCTTCTTCAAGCGACCTCTATTCTATTCACAAATCTGATCGCCTTCGGCTGGATCGGTGATCCGGCCCACGCGCAGGATTATCCGTCCAACCGGATCGTTTCGGCTTGCCGTAGCGATACGCCACCTCTGGCATCTGGCAAGATGCCGGAAGCCCCGCCGAAGAGCAGAGAGGCAGAGCTCCTTGTCAGGTCCTCAGCGTCATTTCTGTTTGCCGGAGCTTATGAAAAGGTCGTTGAGCGATTGAACCAAGCTATCGAGTTCGATCCGGACAACGCGCGACTATATACAGCAAGGGGGATCGCTCGACTGAGAAGCCGACAGGTCCACAAGGCTCTGGATGACTACAATCGTTCGATCGCCATCGATCCTACTTCTTCGCTGGCCTTTCTCGGCCGCGCAGAGGTCTACCTCAGAATGTCCGACCCTGATCGTGCGGTCGAGGATTTGAACGAGGCGATCAAGCTGTTTCCCGGCAACGCTCGCGCCTACCTCGCTCGCGGCACGGTCTATGCGAATAGACGCGAATATGATCGGGCCATCCTAGATATCGACCAGTCGGTGAAACTGGATTTCCAGTGTCCGAACACATACAGCGTCAGAGGACAGATTTTTGACCTGAAGGGAGACCACGATAGAGCTAATGCCGATTACGACCGCGCAATTCAACTCGACCCTAATCCCGGCAATGCGACCGCTTTTTTGCGGCGGGCTCGTTCCTATGAAGGCAAGCGTGATTTCAACCGCGCCATGTATGACCTCGAACAAGCGTTGAAGCTCGAGCCCCGCAACGCTTTCGCATTGAACAACCGCTGCTTTTTCAGGGCTGTATCCGGCGCCTTGGACGGCGCGCTCGATGACTGCAACGAAGCGCTGAAGATACGGCCTGGCGAATCCTCTTTTCTCGATTCGCGCGGCCTTGTTCATTTAAAGAAAGGCGCGCTCGACAGCTCTATCGACGATTACACCGCCGCGCTCCGTATCGACGATAAAAAGGCGATATCGTTATACGGGCGCGCGGTTGCAAGGCGACAAAAAGGTGACATGGTCGGCAGTGAGGCCGACATCTCGGCAGCGGTGGCTATCCGGCCGAATGTCGTCGACGAGGCGGCGCTCTATGGCATCAAGTAATCATTTTTCGGACGGGGCCTCGTCTCGCCGCACGCCGACATCTTGACTGTGCAACGCCGCTATTCGAACAGCGGCGCCAGCTCCATCTGCGGCACCAGCACGAGGCCCTTGTCGGTGATGCGAATTTCCGGAATGACCGATAGCGGAATCAAATTGAAGCCCATGTAGGGGATGGTGCAGCCGGCTTCCGCCCATTCCTTCTTCAGCACCTTGACCTCTTCGGCCACCTCCGTGACGCGCTTGTCGGACAGGAGCCCCGCGATCGGCAGCGGCACCAGCGCCCTCACCTTGCCGTCGGCGACGACGCAGACGGCGCCTTGCTGCTCTTTGATCGCGGATATCGCGACCTGCATGTCGCCCTCGTTGGTTCCGGCAACGATGATGTTGTGGCTGTCATGCCCGACGCTGGATGCGACCGCCCCGCGCTTCAGGCCGAAATCCTTCAGCAGGCCATAGGCGACATTGCCGGCCGATTTGCCGTGGCGCTCGACCACGGTGACGAAGCACAGGCCGTAGCTCGCGAACAGCGACGGCCAGTCCTTGGCCGGCTCAATTCTGACCTTCTCATGGATCAGCGTGATGCCGGGCAGCGCGGTCTTGATGGCGTTGACGGTGCAGGCCTTGGCCGGCAGCTCCGGCGTCAGCTTCATCTTCTCCGGCAGCTTCACGGTCGCATAGGCCGCCTTCGGATATTGATAGCGCTGCGACAGCGCCTGATCGAGCAGCTTGGTGATCTTGCCGTGCTCGACCACCAGCTCGCCGCCATACCAGGTGCATTGCGGCTTCAGATTATCGTCCATCAGCACGAGATCGGCGCGGCGGCCGCCGCCGAGCCCGCCGATATCGCCATCCATGCCGAAGCGCGTGGCGCCGTGCAGCGAGCCCATCGACCAGGCCTGCTCCGGCGACATCCCCGCCTTCACCGCTTCGCGCACCACCCAGTCGAGGCCGAACAGCAGGAGATCGTCGGCGTCGCGATCGTCGGTGCACACGGCGGTGCGCTTGTGCGAGGCCCCAAGCTCGGTGATGGTCCGGATCGCCTGCGGCAGCGAGTGCCATGGCGTCGTCGGCGGGCCGCCGCGCAGGAACACCCAGACGCCGGCGTCGAGCAGATCGTCGGCGATATCGCGGTCGATCGCCTCGTGGGTGTCGGTGACGCCGCTCGCCGCATAGGCCGCGACGAACTCGCGGCCGTAGACGTGCCCGGACACCGGGCGTCCGCGCTTCAAGGCGGCGGCGAGGATCGCGTGGCTGCGCTCGTCGCTCATCGTCACAGGCACGAAATCCATCTTCTCGCCGAGCGCCACCGCCTCGGGCCAGCGGTCGAACAGGCCGGCGATCTTGTCGGGCGTGAGGTCGCCGCCCGCGGTCTCAAGCTCCGCCGACGTGGCCGGCACGGTCGACGGCACCGTCAGGAAGATCGAGAGCGGCGCCTCGCGCGCGTCCTCCAGCATCGCCTCGACGCCGGCGACGTCCATGACGTTGCCGATCTCGTGGCTGTCGCAGAAGATCGTGGTGGTGCCGTTCAGCAGTGCGGCCTCGGCGTAGGCGCAGGCCGTCACCATCGAGGATTCGATGTGGATATGGGGATCGACCAGCCCCGGCGCGATGATGCCGCCGGCCGCGTCGTAGGTCGCGACGCCGCTCCACGCCTTGTTGGCTGTTCCGGCCGGCTTGACCGCGGCGACACGGCCGCCGGTGATCCAGACTTCGCGGTTCGCGTGGATGCGCTCCGAATAGGTCGAAAGCACCCGGGCCCCCGTGACCACGAGATCCGGTGCGACGCGCGCGGAGGCGACATCGGCCAGACGCCGGGTCATCGAATGCAGCGGTGCGACGGCGAAGCGGGTAAGTCTGGTCATCGGGACCCTCGCGTGGCGTTACGGCCCCGCGATGGTTACGCCCCGCGCCATAGCGGGCAAGCGCAAATATAACGGCAGGCCCTGCTTACGCCTTAGGCGCCGAGCCGCCTGCCGCCCCCGCCCGTGCAGGCCTGCGCGGGTTCCGCCTTCTCGGCGGTGCAGCGGCAGCGGGCTTGACCCGAATCCGCATCGAGCGGCCCTTTGACTCGTCGATCTCGAACGAGTTGGTCTTTCGCACGAGGTCGCTCAGCTTGCGGAACCCGAACGTTCTCGGATCGAAATCCGACGCCAGGTTGGCGAGCTGCCGTCCGACTTCCCCGAGCGCGACCCAGCCGTCCTCGCTCTCCATCTGGGTGATGACCTTCTTGATGATGGGGGTCGCGGCATCAGGCGGCTGAAGCGATGTCGATCTCGCGGCGGCGTCCTGGGTGGTCGCCGGGGCGGCAAGCAGGTTCTCGGTGTAGACGAACCTTCGGCAGGCCTGCCTGAAGCTTTCCGGCGTCTTCTGCTCACCGAACCCGAAGACATCGACGCCCTGCTCCCGGATGCGGGCGGCCAGACGGGTAAAGTCGCTGTCTGAAGACACCAGGCAGAAGCCGTCGAACCGACCGCTGTGAAGCAGGTCCATGGCATCGATGACCAGGGTTATGTCGGACGCGTTCTTTCCCGTCGTATAGGCGAATTGCTGCTGCGGGATGATGGCGTGCTTCGACAGGATGTCGGCCCAGCCCCTCGATCGCGCATTGGAGAAGTCGCCATAGATGCGGCGAACGCTGGCCTCGCCGATCTTGGCAATCTCCTCGAACAGGCCATCCGCGATCTTTGCGGAGGCGTTGTCGGCATCGATCAGGACGGCGAGACGGGGCGAGCGAAGTTCCGACGGCATGGCGTTTCCTCAACGGGATGGACGCAGCATTCAAGGACGCGCGCGCCGGGACGGCTAGTCCTCGTTCGCCTTGAAGCGCCCCATCCCCTTCAGCACGAATGGGGCCAGCAGCGCAACCAGCGCAATGCCGAGCAGCGTCGCCGAGATCGGGCTCTGGAGCAGCGTCATGGGATCGCCGAGGCTGATCGCGAGCGCCCTGCGCAACTGGCTCTCGGCGATCGGGCCGAGGATCAGGCCGACGACCACGGGCGCGATCGGAAAATCGAACCGGCGCATCAGGAAGCCGAGCACGCCGAAGCCGGCCAGCATCGACAATTCGACCACCGAGGGCTTTGCCGCGATAGTGCCCATGGTCGCGAAGACGAGGATGCCGGCATAGAGCCATGGCTGCGGGATCGCGAGCAGCCGCACCCACAGGCCGACCAGCGGCAGATTGAGCACCAGCAGCATGCAATTGGCGATGAAGAGACTCGCGATCAGGCCCCACACGAGGTCAGGCCGCTCGGCGAACAGCAGCGGCCCCGGGTTGAGGCCGTATTGCTGGAAGCCCGCCAGCATCATCGCGGCCGTCGCCGAGGTCGGCAATCCCAGCGTCAAGAGCGGCACCAGCGTTCCGGCGGCCGAAGCATTGTTGGCGGCCTCCGGTCCCGCGACGCCTTCGATCGCACCCTTGCCGAATTCTTCCGGGTACTTCGTCAGCCGTTTCTCGGTCGAATAGGACAGGAAGGTCGGGATCTCCGCGCCGCCCGCCGGCAGCGCGCCGATCGGGAAGCCGAACATGGTGCCGCGCAGCCACGGCTTCCACGACCGCTTCCAGTCTTGCTTCGTCATCCACAGCGACCCGCGCACCGGCTCGAGCTTCTCCTCGGTGTGGTGGCGGCGCGATGCGACGTAGAGCGCCTCGCCGACTGCGAACAGACCGACCGCAAGCGTCGTCACCTCGACGCCGTCGAGCAGCTCGGGGATGCCGAACGCGAGCCGCGCCTGGCCGGTCAGCTTGTCGATGCCGACGAGGCCCAGCGTCAGGCCAATGAACAGGCTGGTGAGGCCGCGGACCGGGGAATCGCCGAAGGTCGCCGACACCGTGACGAAGGCGACGCACATCAGCGCGAAATAATCCTCGGGGCCGAAGCGCACGGCGAAATCGACCAGCCACGGTGCGAGAAAGGCGAGCCCGATGGTGGCGATGGTGCCGGCGACGAAGGAGCCGATTGCGGAGGTCGCGAGCGCCGGCCCGCCGCGGCCGGCCTTGGCCATCTTGTTGCCTTCGAGCGCGGTCGCCATCGAGGCGCTCTCGCCCGGCGTGTTGATCAGGATCGCGGTGGTCGAGCCGCCATACATGCCGCCATAATAGATGCCGGCAAACATGATCAGCGAGCCGCCGGGATCGAGCTTGTAGGTGACAGGCAGCAGCAGCGCGACCGTCAGCGCCGGGCCGATGCCGGGCAGCACGCCCACGGCCGTGCCGAGGAACACGCCGATCAAAGCATAGAGCAGGTTCATCGGCTGGACGGCGACCGCCATGCCATGCGCCAACGCGGCGAAGGTGTCCATCACAGCAGTCGCTCCAGGGGGCCGGCGGGAAGGCTCAGCGTCAACAGCCGGTCGAACGCGAGATAGATGAGGGTCGACATCACGAGGGCGATGACGGAATCGACAAGGACGGCACGGCGTCCGAATGCCGCGGACGTCGTGACGAACAGCGCCGACGTCGCCAGGATGAAGCCGCAACCGAAGCCGATGATGGCGATCAGGAGCGCAAGGCCGGCGAGGATCAAGACCACAGGCACGGGATCGGCGCTCTCGCGCGCCGGCAGATTGCCGCGCAGCGCGTCGATGAGATTGCCGATCGCGAGCAGCGCGAGGCCGGTGGCGATCACGACCGGCATCGCCTCAGGCCCCATCCCGTACATCGCGGTGGATTGCAGCCCGCGCGCGTCCCAGACCAGCACCGCAGCGAGACCTGCGAGCAATGCGGCGATGACGATGCCGGCGCGATCGACGCGCCGCGGCGGCTGGGCCGGATCGCCTGTGGTCATGACTTGACCAGGCCGACCGATTTCAGCACGTCGGTGACACGCACGGTTTCCTTTTTCAGGAAGTCGGCGAAGGCGTCGCCGCCGAGATAGGCGTCCTCCCAGCCCTTCTGCTTGAGGATCTCCTTCCAGGCGTCCGACTTCACCATCTTCTCGACCGCATCGCTCAAGGTCTTGCGCTGCTCCGGCGTGATGCCGGGAGGCGCGACCACCGAACGCCAATTGGCGATCACGAGGTCGATGCCCTGTTCCTTGAAGGTTGGGATGTCGCTGCCGGCGATGCGCTTCTCCGAGGTTATGCCGATGGCGCGCAGCTTGCCGGACTTGATCTGCCCTTCATATTCGCTCATCCCCGAAATGCCCGCGGTGACCTTGCCGCCGAGGATCGCCGCCAGCGACTCGCCGCCGCCGGAGAACGGGATGTAGTTGATCTTCTTCGCATCGGCGCCGACAGCGCCGGCGAACAATGCCGCCATCACATGGTCGACGCCGCCGGCCGAACCGCCGGCGAAGGTCACCTTGGCGATATCGGCCTTGACCGCGGCGGCCAGATCCTGCGCCGTCTTGATCGGCGAATTCGCCGGCACCACGATCACCTGGATTTCCTCGGTGAGGCGAGCGATCGGCGTCACCTGCTCGAGCGTCACCGGCGACTTGTTCATGGCGAGCGCGCCGACCATGACGAAGCCGTTGACCATCAGCTGGTTGCCGTCGCCCTTGGCGCCGTTGACGAACTGCGCGATGCCGACGCTGCCGCCGGCGCCGGGAACGTTGGTGACCTGCACGCTGCGCGCGACACCCGCGGCGACCAGCGCCTGCTGCATCGAGCGCGCGGTCTGGTCCCAGCCACCGCCCGGGGCCGCGGGCGCCATCAGCTTGAGCTCGAGCTGCTGGGCGAAGGCAGGCGTGGCTGCCGCAAGGGTCAGCGCCACGGCTGCGCCGACAAGGCGCGCGGGAAATTTAAACATGGGGGCATTCTCCAGGCTCGTGCGGACGTCGTTGATCGTTTGCCGCATTGTGTCGTTTGGTCGCATATCAGCCAAAACGGCCGATGCTGTCCAGCGACAGGCCCGGTTCCTTGTTAGCCAGACTTCGGCATCACCCCGCCGAGCGCGACGGTCAGCTCGCCGGCGACTTCGCGCACGATTTGGCCGATTTCCGGCAACCTGTCGTCGGTCAGACGACTGGTCATGCCGGAGACGGAGATCGCCGCCAGCGGCTCGGCGCAGTCGTTGTAGACGACTGCGGCAATACAGCGCAGGCCCATGCAGGCCTCTTCGTCATCGATCGCAAAGCCCTGCTTGCGGATCGTCGCGAGTTCCTTGAACAGGTCGCCCGGCCGCACGATCGACTTCTCGGTCAGGCGGGGCATGCCGTGATGGCGGATGACCGCGCCGACGTCCTCGTCGGAATAAGTCGCGAGCACTGCCTTGCCGACCCCTGACGTCACCATGGCGACGCGGCCGCCGACCTGGGTCAGCGAGCGCATGATCTCGCGGCTCTCCATGCGGGTCAGCACGATGATGAACTCGTCGTCGACGACGGCGAGATTGGCGGTCTCGCGTGTGAGATCGCGCAGCTTGCGCAAATAGGGAATGGCCTGCGTGGAGAAATTGCGCCGCCGGGCAAAGCTCGCGCCGACCGTGAAGCTGCGCACGCCGACATGCCATTTGGACTCGGCGCGGTCGAACTGCACGAAGCGGCGGCTTTCCAGCGTCGCCAGCAGGCGGTGCACGGTCGAGGCCGACAGGCCGGTGCGCACGGCAAGGTCGCTGAGGCGATAGCCTTCGTCGTCTTCAGCCAGCGTTTCGAGGATCGACAGCGCGCGGTCGACGGACTGCACGCCGCCATCGCGCGCCTCGTGGTCGGCCTCCGATGGCGATCGAGGCTCGAGCGATTTGCGCCGGATCACGTTCTTGCTCATCGCGACCTGCCGCTTGTGCATCCGTCATTCCGGGATGGTGCGCCGGGAGTGCGCGCAGCGCGGGCCTGGCGTACCAGACCCGGAATCTCGAGATCCCGGGTTCGACGCTCCGGGCCGCGCTTGCGCGGTCCCGTCGCGTCGCCCCGGGATGACAGGAGAGATAACGCTCAGAGCAGCCCTGCCCCGCGCGCCCACTTGTACTTGGCGCCGAGCACCTCGACCGGAAGCTCGGTGGAGTAGGCGTAGGCCGGGATGCCGTTCTGGTAGAGATATTCGGCGGCCTCCTCGACCTCGACGTCGCCGGCGAGCGAGGCCACGATCGGCTTCACGAAGCCCTTGGCCTCCATCTCCTTCTTCACCTCGACCATGTTGCGGGCGAACACCATCGGCGGCGTGACGATGGTGTGCCAGTAGCCGAGGATCAACGAATGGATGCGCTCGTCCGACAGGCCGAGCTTCACCGTGTTGACATAGGTGATCGGCGGCTCGCCACCGGTGATATCCACAGGATTTCCGGCAGCGCCGAACGGCGGGATGAACTTGCGGAAGGCCGCGTCCAGATCCGGCGGCATCGACATCAGCGACAGGCCGTTGTCGACGCAGGAGTCCGACAGCAGCACGCCCGAGCCGCCCGCACCGGTGATGATGAGCACGTTCTCGCCCTTCGGCGTCGGCAGCACCGGCACGCCGCGGGCGAATTCGAGCAGCTGCCGCAAGCTGCGGGCGCGGATCACGCCCGACTGCGCCAGGACGTCCTCGTAGATCTTGTCGTTGCCGGCGAGCGCGCCGGTGTGCGAGGACGCCGCCTTGGCGCCGGCCGAAGTGCGGCCGGCCTTGAGCACGACGACCGGCTTCTTCTTGGAGACGCGCTTGGCGGCTTCCGCGAAGGCGCGGCCGTCCTTGAGGTCCTCGCAGTGCTGCGCGATCAGGTTGGTGTTGGGGTCCTGCTCGAAGAAGGCGAGCAGATCGTCCTCGTCGATGTCGGACTTGTTGCCGAGGCCGACGATCGCCGAGACGCCCATCTTGGCCGAGCGCGAGAAGCCGATGATGGCCATGCCGATGCCGCCCGACTGCGACGACAGCGCCGCGTGGCCCTTGACGTCGTAGGCGGTGCAGAAGGTCGCGCAGAGATTGGCGGGCGTATAGTAGAAGCCGTAGATGTTCGGCCCCATCAGGCGGATGTCGTACTTCTTGCCGACCTCGACGATCTCGGCCTGCAGCTCCGGCGCGCCGGCCTCCGCAAAGCCCGACGGGATCAGCACCGCACCCGGGATTTTCTTCTCGCCGCATTCGGTCAGCGCCGCGGCCACGAACTTCGCGGGAATCGCGAACACCGCGGTGTCGATCACACCCGGCACGTCCTTGACGCTCTTGTAGGCCTTGTAGCCGAGGATCTCGGTGGCCTTGGGGTGGATGGGATAGATGTCGCCCTTGTAGCCGCCGTTGATGAGGTTCTTCATCACGGAGTTGCCGATCTTGCCGTCCTCGGCGGAGGCGCCGACCACGGCGACCGCCTTCGGCTGCATGATGCGGCTCATGGCAGCTACGATCTCTTCGGTCGGACGCGGCTTCGGCTTGGGCACATAGGCGAAGTCGACGACGATGCGGACGTCGGCCGCGATCGCGCTCTTCGCCGTCGCAAACACGGGGTTGAGGTCGAGCTCGACGATCTCAGGGAAATCGGTGACGAGCTGCGAGACCTTGACGATGACGTCGGCCAGCGCCGTACGGTTCACCGCCTCGCCGCCGCGCACGCCCTTCAGGATCTCATGGGCCTGGATGCCGTCGAGCATCGAGAGCGCGTCTTCCTTGGTCGCGGGCGCGAGGCGGAAGGTGATGTCCTTCAGCACTTCGACCAGCACGCCGCCGAGGCCGAAGGCGACCAGCTTGCCGAACGAGCCGTCGGTGATCGAGCCGACGATGACTTCGGTGCCGCCAGCCAGCATCTGCTGCACCTGGACGCCCTCGATCTTGGCGTCGGACTTATATTTCTTGGCGTTGGAGAGAATGGTCTCGTAGGCCTTCTCGGCCTCCTCGGCCGTCTTGAGGCCGACGATGACGCCGCCCGCTTCGGTCTTGTGGAGAATGTCCGGCGAGACGATCTTCATCACCACCGGGAAGCCCATCGAGGACGCCATCTTGCCGGCCTCGCCCGCCGACTTCGCCACGCCCTCCTTCGGCACCGGAATGCCGTAGGCGTCGCAGACCAGCTTGCCTTCCGGCGCCGTCAGGCTGGTGCGGTTGTCCGCCTTGACCTGGTCGAGCACCTTGCGGACGGCATCTTTGGAATTGGACATGTGGCTTCTCCCTTGACCTAGTTCGTTCTTTGCAAAGCGCGCGTGTTGCGGCTGCCCGTGATGCTTGCCATTCGCCGCGCTCTGTTCCATGCGGCGGGACGGAGTGGCATAAAGCCCTAAGATTACTCCGCCGGCTTGGATCAAAAATGGCTGGCGATGGCATTTGGTATGCCAGAAGCCAATTTGTCAAGCTGCGGCACTGCCTGGAATGCCGCAAAAAATAGGCAGCTTGACATTCTGGCATGTGGTATGCCAAAAACTTTCCCGTTAATAATCCTGTAAAAGACGACTCCCAACGGAGGAGATTCGTCGTGTCACTGCGGAAACCAACCAAGGCGTTGCCGAACATGGCCGAGGCAGATATCGCAATCGTTCGTATTGCCCCGGAGAGCAGCTTCAAGAACAAGGCGTATGACGCCTTGAAGGAAGCCATCCTCAAGATGGACATCTACTCGACGCCCGAGCCGGTGATGCTCGACGAGCGCGCACTGTCCGAGCGCCTGGGTGTCAGCCGCACGCCGATCCGCGAAGCGATCGCGATGCTCGAGCAGGACGGTTTCGTGAAGACTGTTCCGCGCCGCGGCATCATGGTGGTGCGCCGGACCAAGAGCGAGATCGTCGACATGATCCGCGCCTGGGCGGCGCTGGAGAGCATGGCGGCCCGCCTCATCACCACCACCGCGCGCAAGAAGGACATCACGGCGCTGCGCGATTACTTCAAGGACTTCGGCAAGGACCGCCTGCCCGAGGATCACGTCGAGGAATATTCGCGCGCCAACATCGCATTCCACCAGGCGCTGATCTCGCTGTCGGAATCGCCCGTGCTGGTCGATCTCACCAACGACCTGCTGCTGCACGTGCGCGGCTACCGGCAACTGACCATCGGACGCAAGGACCGCACCGCGACCTCGCTGCCCGAGCATCTCGGCATGATCGAAGCACTGGAAGCGCGCGACACCGAGCTCGCCGAGAAGCGCGCTCGCGACCACACCCTTGGCCTTGCCGCTTACGTCGAAGCGCACGGTCAGGAACTCTTTACCTAGCAACGTTCACCAGAAGGGCGAAACATTCGCCCCAGTATTGAGACCAGGGAGACAAGGCCCATGCTGAACACCGCGACCAAGTCCGAGGCACCGGGCACCGAGCAGGAATTGACGGATGGCTTCCATCTCGTCATCGACGCGCTCAAGCTGAACGGCATCAACACCATCTATAATGTGCCGGGCATCCCGATCACGGACTTGGGCCGCATGGCGCAGGCCGCCGGCATTCGCGTGATCTCCTTCCGCCACGAGCAGAACGCCGGCTATGCCGCGGGCATTGCCGGCTACCTCACCAAGAAGCCCGGCGTCTGCCTCACGGTCTCCGCGCCCGGCTTCCTCAACGGTCTCACCGCGCTCGCGCACGCGACCACCAACTGCTACCCGATGATCCTGGTCTCGGGCTCCTCCGAGCGCGAGATCGTCGACCTGCAGCAGGGCGACTACGAGGAAATGGACCAGCTCGCGATTGCCAAGCCCCTGTGCAAGGCGGCCTATCGCGTGCTGCACGCCCAGGACATCGGCATCGGTTTCGCCCGCGCCATCCGCGCCGCCGTCTCGGGCCGCCCGGGCGGCGTCTATCTCGACCTGCCGGCCAAGCTGTTCGGCCAGGTGATGAACGCCGAGGCCGGCCAGAAGTCGCTGGTCAAGGTGATCGACGCTGCGCCTGCGCAGATCCCCTCGCCTGCATCGGTGAAGCGCGCGCTCGACGTGCTGAAGAGCGCAAAGCGTCCGCTCATCATCCTCGGCAAGGGCGCGGCCTACGCGCAGGCCGACGAGGAGATCAAGAGCTTCGTCGAGAAGAGCGGCGTGCCGTTCCTGCCGATGAGCATGGCCAAGGGTCTCCTGCCCGACACGCATCCGCAATGCGCCGGCGCGGCCCGCTCGACGGTACTGAAAGAGTCCGACGTCGTCATGCTGATCGGCGCGCGGCTGAACTGGCTGCTCTCGCACGGCAAGGGCAAGAGCTGGGGCGAAGCGCCCAAGAAGTTCATCCAGGTCGACATCGAGCCGAGGGAAATGGACTCCAACGTCGAGATCGTCGCGCCTGTCGTCGGCGACATCGGCTCGGTCGTCTCCGCCTTCAATCAGGCGATCAGCACGGGTTGGACCGCGCCGCCGGCCGAATGGACCAAGGCCATCGTGTCCAAGCGTGACGAGAACGTCGCCAAGATGGCGCCGAAGCTCATGAACAACAAGTCGCCGATGGACTATCACGGCGCGCTCGGCGTGCTGAAGAATGTCATCAAGGACCATCCCGAGGCGATCCTCGTCAACGAGGGCGCCAACACGCTCGACCTCGCCCGCGGCGTCATCGACATGTACAAGCCGCGCAAGCGTCTCGACGTCGGCACTTGGGGCGTGATGGGCATCGGCATGGGCCAGGCGATCGCCGCCGCGCTCGAGACCGGCCATCCCGTGCTCGCGGTGGAAGGCGACTCGGCCTTCGGCTTCTCCGGCATGGAGGTCGAGACCATCTGCCGCTACAACCTTCCGATCTGCGTCGTCATCTTCAACAATGACGGCATCTATCGCGGCACCGACGTCAACAGCGTCAACGCCGATCCCGCGACGACCGTGTTCGTCAAGGGCGCGCGTTACGACAAGATGATGGAAGCCTTCGGCGGCGTCGGCGTGAATGCCACCTCGCCCGACGAGCTCAAGCGCGCCGTCAACGAGGCGATGGCCTCGGGCAAGCCGACGCTCATCAACGCGGTGATCGATCCGGCCGCCGGCTCGGAGAGCGGCCGCATCGGCAACCTCAATCCGCAGAGCGTCTTGCAGAAGAAGAAGTAAGGCATGATCCGGAAAAGTGTGAAGCGGTTTTCCGGAAAGATCATGCCCAAACAAAAAGCTAAAGCGCGAAACGCGCTTTAGTCCTCCCCTTCAACCCATTACTCCCTGCGGGTGCAGGGGCAGACAGAGTATACGGAGCAATACGATGACCAAAGCGCTCACGGGCGTTCGCATTCTCGACTTCACCCACGTCCAGTCCGGACCGACCTGCACGCAGCTGCTCGCCTGGTTCGGCGCCGACGTGATCAAGGTTGAACGCCCGGGCGTGGGTGACATCACCCGCGGCCAGTTGCAGGACATCCCGAACGTGGACAGCCTGTATTTCACCATGCTGAACCACAACAAGCGCTCGATCACGCTCGACACCAAGAACCCCAAGGGCAAGGAAGTCCTCACCGAGCTGATCAAGAAGTGCGACGTGCTGGTCGAAAACTTCGGCCCCGGCGTGCTCGACCGCATGGGCTTCCCCTGGGAGAAGATCCACAGCCTCAACCCGAAGATGATCGTCGCCTCGATCAAGGGCTTTGGTCCCGGACCGTATGAGGACTGCAAGGTCTATGAGAACGTCGCGCAGTGCACGGGAGGCGCCGCTTCCACCACTGGCTTCCGCGACGGCCTGCCGCTCGTAACCGGCGCGCAGATCGGCGACACCGGCACCGGCCTGCATCTCGCGATCGGTATCCTGGCCGCGCTCCACCAGCGCACCACGACCGGCAAGGGTCAGAAGGTCACCGCTGCGATGCAGGACGGCGTGTTGAACCTCGCCCGCGTCAAGCTGCGCGACCAGCAGCGCCTCGCCCACGGTCCGCTCAAGGAATATAGCCAGTTCGGCGAAGGCATTCCGTTCGGCGATGCCGTGCCGCGCGCCGGCAACGATTCCGGCGGCGGCCAGCCCGGCCGCATCCTGAAGTGCAAGGGCTGGGAGACCGATCCCAACGCCTACATCTACTTCATCACCCAGGCCCCGGTCTGGGAGAAGATCTGCGACGTGATCGGCGAGCCGACCTGGAAGACCGATCCGAACTACGCCAAGCCGGCCGTCCGCCTGCCGCGCCTCAACGAGATCTTCGCCCGCATCGAGCAGTGGACGATGACCAAGACCAAGTTCGAGGCGATGGAAATCCTCAACAAGGACGACATCCCCTGCGGCCCGATCCTGTCGATGAAGGAGATCGCCGAGGACCAGTCGCTGCGCGCGACCGGCACCGTGGTCGAGGTCGACCACCCCACCCGCGGCAAGTACATCTCGGTCGGCAACCCGATCAAGCTGTCGGATTCCCCGAGCGAGGTCGAGCGTTCGCCGCTGCTCGGCGAGCACACCGACGAGATCCTGCGCTCCGTGCTCGGCTTCTCGGATCACCAGGTCGCCGACATCCACAAGTCCGGCGCGCTCGACCCGCCGCAGAAGCAGGCCGCGGAGTAAGCGGTTCGACCAGAGACACGAAAGGCCGCCGGTTTTCGGCGGCCTTTTTTGTTGGCGGCAAGAGGGACTGCATCCCGCAATCGGCACGCTTGCGGCGACGACCAGCCGACACCGAATTAAAGACGGATCCGGAGGGAACCGATGCGGTCGCCGGCCGTTATTCTTTCGCCGGCGCGCTCCCGGAAATGCGAGCGAGCCGCCTCCACAGCGAGTGACCGAGCGCCTCGCAGAATACCTGCCCAACGCTGAAGAATTGTCCTCCTCGTCCCGAGGGTGACAAGTCGACCCATCTCAGCTTGCGAGCGGGAGGCGTCGCGTCCGGCACTTGCCAGGACCACGCCCGTTGATCAAACCGAGGTCGATATGTTGAGACATCAATCCTCTGATCGCGCCAAGCGTGAAGCCGACAAGGCGTTCAAGCCTGCCAACACGCACAAGCCGATGAACGACTATGCGAAGGACCAGCACTCCTTCAACGAGAACCGTGAGCGGCTGAAGGCGGAGCGGTTGGCCCGCGAAGCCAAGCCCCGCGAGGCCAAGCCGAGTGGTCGCTCCGAATAGGGAGCGGCTTGAAGGGGGGCCTCACGATCGGCGCCCGCGCCTGGCCTATAGCATCGGCCTAGAGCATCGAGAGCACGACGATCCCGTCTTCGAGTTCGCCGGAAGCCAGCCGTATCCGCGCGATACGCTCGAACTCCGTCCGGTACTTCTGGAGATAGCTGAAGGCCTGCTTCTGCGTCTGAAACGTGGTGGCAAGCCGGCACATCTGTCGACCCGCGCCAAGCGCGAGGAAAAAGGTGATGGTGCCGCCCTTGTCCGGCTTGATCCTAGGCACGACCCGCACTCTTTGGCATGTGACCGGCCCTCCTGGAGTGATCGTCGGCGCTATCGAACCCGACTAGAGCCCTTCACGTTCCGATGGAATCGGAACGGGGCTCTAGATTCTTGTTTTGACGCGTTTTCCTGCCGCGAACCGGTATCCACTTCGCTCGAAAACGCTCTAGCGCGGCGATTTCCGCGCGCGCTTCTTCGGCACAGGCGGCGGCAACGACGCGCGAATATCTGCGTCGGCCGCTTCCTTGGCCTCCCGCAACTCGCGTAGCCGCGCCATGTTCTTGCGGAGTTCGGCAGACTGCCGTTCGGCATCCGCCATCGCGCGCGCGCCTTCTTCAGCCGCCAGACGTTGGCGGTTGGAACGCGCGATACCTGCGGGCGAAGGTTCTGCCGATTTCCTGGCGCTCATCTTCCACCCTGCTTGGCAACGGACAAAACCCGCTCAATCCAGGGATCGAGCGGGTCGCACGGCCGTTTCAGTACATCCGTGAAACGGCACTGGAGAGCTTAGGCCAGCGAGAGATTCTCAGCGCTGACTTTGCCCCGCATCTTGTCGGTCTTGGCCTCGAAGTTGACCTTTTGGCCCTCGGCGAGACCCGAAAGCCCGGCCCGTTCGACCGCGCTGACGTGAACGAACACGTCGTTGCCACCGTCGTCTGGCTGAATGAATCCAAAGCCCTTCTGGCCGTTAAACCACTTCACTGTTCCTGTCGGCATTCTTCTTCTCCAAAGCGCGCATGCGCGTAGCCCGCGTGACGCTCACGCAGAATCGATTCAATTCGTCGATGTCTCTGGAAAAAGGAGCCCGCGGGCGCATTCAACAAGGCACAGCGGCTGAACGAATGGCGACAAGGTATACCCCATCACGGTCGGTTACAAGGCTTGGACCGGATTTAATTGGGCGCCGGCTTCGGTGGAATGTTTGAGGCTCGCGACACTTTCGGCGAACAACGTATCTTAGTGGACATACGCGCCACGGATTTGTGGGTATGGTTGCTCGTCACCGCCCGGCCCGTGGCTTTTACCGGTGATGAGAACGCCAGTTGCGCTCCCGCCCCATCCGAACAAGGGGAGCACTCGCTATGGAACGGCGTCGCTTCAAACAGAGTCAAACTCTCAAACAGCGGCTCATCAATGAGGTCGGCCGTCTGCGCGACGAGGCCCGCTTACTCCCTCCCGGCCGGCGCCGCGAGATGCTGCTGCGAAGGGTGCGGCAGGACGAGACGGCCATCCAGATCGACGCGTGGCTCAGCTCTCCGGGCCTGAGGGCGCCGACGTAACACAACAATATCGAGTCGATTTCGCGGGACAGAGCGGCGTGATCAATCCGCCAAGGCGACCGCGCGTCGGATAAACTCGATTCTAGCTGCGCCCTCAGCGATCTCCGCTCCCGAGCTGCTCGCGAAAAAACTGCGTCACGGCCGTATTGAACTCGCGATGGAAGGCAACCCGGTCGAATCCCACCGGCACGTCGGTGCAGATGCGCGGCACGGCCGCCGCAAGCTCGGCCGAGCAAGGCGCGAGGAAGGCGAAGTGGCCGGCCGGCACGACATGAATCTCGGGCTTGCCCGGCAGCCACCCCGCGACGCGCGCCACGGGCGAACCGTCGCCCACGCCGGGACCGCCGAACTGCGAACGCCAGAACTGGAAAGGGATCATGATGACAGCGACATTCTTCCTGGTCAGAACCGCCGGTGCGGGATCGACGATCACTGCCGCGCGGATCCGAGCATCCTGCGGCGGGTCAGGTAGCGTTTCTCCGTTGTGGAGCTGCGCGCATGTTCCAGTCGTCTCCTTGCAGTTTCCGGCAAGCCAGGTGAAATCCGGCTTGATCCCCATCAGCGCCAGTCCGGTATAGCCACCAAGCGAGAAGCCGAAGAAACCGACCTTGGCGGGATCGATCACCGCCCTGTCCTTCCAGTCCTTCAGCATGAAGTCGAGCAGACGCACCATGTCCGCCGGACGCGATCCCCACACCGGCAGCGTATCGCGCCGCGACGAGTCGTTGGTGGTGTCGCCGGGGTGATTGATGGCGGCAACGACGAAGCCGGCATCGGCCAGCGCCTCCGCGGTGTCATGGTTCGCGCCGAACCAGCCGCCCCGGCCGTGCGAGAAGATGACGAGCGGGAGCTTTGCCCCCGTGACGGGACAATCCTTCGTGCCCTTCAGGTCGAAATCGACACCGGCCGAAAGACTGCCAAGCGCGACATGCGTCGGCTCCGCCGCGCAGGGGTACCAGATCGCGCCTGCGAGAGCAGGATCGGATTGGAGAAGCTGAATGCCTGCGGCTTCGGCTGGCAAACCAAGACAGCAGAGTATGGCGGCAAAAGCCCAAAGCGTGCTGCGCAACGAAAGCCCCCTCGATTTCGCGCAAGAGTTGAAAGAGGAACGATAGCGGAATTGTGGCTTCAACTGATCGGAATCCAGCGCGGCACATGGGCGATGTATTCCAGGTCCTCGCGCCCAGCACCGAGGCGGACAGGACACGCCAGGTGTGAGCTAGCTCCCCTCGCCCGCGTCCCCGTCGCTTCCCTCGTCGCCCGCGACATATTCGAGGATGTCTCCGGGCTGACAGTCGAGCTCGCGGCAGATCGCGGCCAAGGTCGAGAAGCGCATCGCCCTCGCCTTGCCTGTCTTCAGGATCGACAGGTTCTGGATGGAAATGCCGATTGCGTCGGCGAGGTCCCCGAGGCGGCGTTTCCGCTTCGCAAGCATGACATCGAGGTTCACGACGATCGGCACAAGCATTCACCTCAGATCGTCAGTTCGTTTTCGGACTGCAGCAGGATGGCGTGCTCGATGACGAATTTCAGCGCCATCAGGAACACCCCGCCCGCGATCGTGCCGATGTCGACATTGTAGGACGGCAGGAAGAACTTGATATCGCCGATCTCATGCAAGGCATAAGCCACCGCGTTGCTGGTGATCAGGTCAATGAACGGCCAGATCACCAGAATGATCCCCATCCACCACACACCCTGAAGTGTCTCGGACACGAAGATCCGGCCGCGCGCGAATCGATGCACCATGCGGTGAAGGATGCCGATCAACACGGCGAAGAACGAGAGCTGAAGCGCGAATAGCGTCCAGAACAGCACTTGGCCGTGGCGCGACATGTCGAGCGGGTTGGCGACGATCCCTGCGCATTTCGCCTGGTCGGGACTGAGGCTGGCCGCGATCGAAGCGGAGGCGGTGGTGTTTGCGCGATAGGCGAGCCACACCATCACCGGCAGTGCCGCCCAGATCGCCCAGAACGCAAGATCGAGACGCCGGAACCAGCGCTGCCGGGCCTCGCGTACCGATATCTCCACCCCACCCATCTCCAAGCACTCCGCAATTTCCAGGCAACCGCCCTCCCCTAATATGCATGTTCCGTACGATTGAAGTATTTCATGACAACCGAATTGCAACGGAGCTCCCATGCGTTCCTTCCTCGTCCGGCACCTGCTCGCAGCGCTGCTGTCCATCTCGCCACTTGGAAACGCCGAAGCCGCAGCGGCCAGCGGCCCCGCCGGCGTCTGGCTGACAGAGTCGGGCGATGCGAAGATCAAGGTCAGCCGTTGCGGCAATGCGCTTTGCGGCCGGGTCGTCTGGCTGAAGGAGCCGATTGATAAGAAGACCGGCAAGGCGCAGCTCGACGACCACAACACCGATCCCGCATTGCGCGGCCGGAAGATCGTCGGCATCTCCCTGTTCATCGACATGCAGGCGGACGGCGCCAACAAATGGTCGGGCAGGATCTACAATGCCGACGACGGAAAGACCTATGCGAGCACCGTCACCTTGCTGCCATCAGGCAATCTCAACGTCCGGGGCTGCATGGGAACGTTGTGCGCGGGTGAAGACTGGACGCGGTGAGCGGCAAACCGATCCAAGACAACTTCAAGGACAACATCAAAGACCGCCGGTTTCGGCGGCCCCTAGGCGAACGCCCCCGTCAGCCGCCCAACCCGTTCCTGGCCGCGCGAAGAATATCGTCCGACAGTTTGGGATCGTTCACGGCCCGGGCAAGCACGAGCGCCCCGACCAGGGAGGATAAGGTCGCGAGCGCCTGGTCATCGCGCCGCTTCAGCTTCGTCCCTTTATCCATCCGGCTGCTCAGCCACCCCACCATCCCCCTCACCCCGGCCGTGAAGCGCTCGCGTGCGCCTTTGCTCTGCTGCCGCATCTCGCAACACAAGGCTGCAAAGGGGCAGCCGCTTCCCGGGTCGTCGCGGTGCTCCGCCGAGAGATATTCGGAAACATAGTCATCGACAGTCGCGTCTTCGCGCAGCTCCCGCCCTTTGGCCGCAATCGCGTCGGCGACCGCCTCCTCGACCAGCCGCTCCTTTGAGCCGAACTGGCTGTAGAGGCTGCCGTGGGTCATTCCGGCGGCTTCGGTCAGCGCATCCACGCCGACCCCGGAGATGCCGCGTTCCCGCATCAGGCGGGATGCGGCCTTGAGAATGCGATCGCGGTTCTCGGCCGCTTTTTCCTTCGAGATGCGCATGTTGCAGACCTTTGGCCCGTGGAAAACCGGGGAGCCTTGACAATTATAATTACGATCGTCATTTTATGCAATGATTACGATCGTAATCAAAAAGAGACCGAACCAGAACGAACCGATGCTGGCCCGCGTGCGCGATGCGATCGCCCTCCGCCGCCCGGCATCATCAGGAGAAGAGATGGCTGAGCCCCATGGGAAGATCGCCCTCGTGACCGGCGCCTCGTCAGGCATCGGCGAGGCAACCGCAGAGCGGCTCGCGAAAGCCGGCTACAAGGTTTACGGCACCAGCCGTCGCGGGGCCGAGGCCGGCAAACGATCGTTCGAGATGCTGTCCCTCGACGTGACCAGCGACGAATCCGTGGACGCCGCCGTCAACGAGGTGATCCGGCGCTCCGGCCGCATCGATCTGCTCGTGAACAATGCGGGCTTCGGCGTTGCTCCTGCCGGCGCGGAGGAGAGCTCGCTCGATCAGGCCCGATCGATCTTCGAGACCAATTTTTTCGGGCTGGTGCGAATGACGCGCGCCGTCGTGCCCCACATGCGCCGCCAGGGACGCGGTCGCATCATCAACATCGGCTCCGTGCTCGGCTTCCTGCCGATGCCGTATGGCGCGCTCTATGCCGCCACCAAACACGCGGTGGAAGGCTATTCGGAATCGCTCGATCACGAGCTGCGCATGTGGGGCATCCGCGTTTCGGTCATCGAGCCCGCCTACACCAAGACGCCGTTCGATGCGAATTTCATCGAACCCGACGCCAAGCTCGATGAATATCGCGCCGTTCGTGCCGACGTCAGCAAGCGGGTGAACGAAGTGATGGCGACGGCCGAGCCGCCCGGCGTCGTCGCCGATACCGTCCTCGCAGCCGCCGATGCGGCGCGCCCGAAGATCCGGTACACGGCCGGCCGCCTTGCGGGCCGCCTGCGCTTGCTTCGCCGCTTTGCGCCGGCCGGACTGGTGGATGCCGGAATTCGAAAGGACCTGCGGCTTGATACCGGTCGCGTCGCAGCCGCCAGCCGCGCGCGCGCGTTCTGAAAAAGCCGCCGCGGCGCGCCGACGGCCGTCATCACAGCCAGCTCCGAACATCCCATGCGCAGGAACACATGAAAGCACTTGTCTTGAAACGTTATGGCCGGCCGGATCAGGTCGCATTGACCGAAATGCCTCGGCCTGCACTCAAGCCGGACGACATCCTGGTTGAGGTTCACGCCGCCGGCCTCAATCCCATCGACACCATGATTCCGAAAGGGACATTCAAGCCCATTCTCAAGCTCGATCTGCCGGCAACGCTCGGCAGCGACCTTGCCGGCGTCGTGGTGGAGGTGGGACGCCAGGTGACCCGCTTCAAGCCGGGCGATGCCGTCTTCGCCAGCATCTTCGATCTCAGCGGCACTGGCGCGCTCGCGGAATTCGCGCGCGTGCCGGAGAACGCGGCCGCACTCAAGCCCGCCAATCTGGACTTCGTGCAGGCAGCCTCGATCCCGATGGTCGGACTGACCTCGTGGCAGGCACTCAAGGAGCGCGCGCATCTCAAGCCCGGCCAGAAAGTCTTCATCCCGGCAGGCTCAGGCGGTATCGGCACTTTCGCGATCCAGCTTGCAAAATATCTCGGCGCGAAAGTCGGGACGACCACGAGCACGGGCAATGTCGACCTGGTCCGCAGCCTCGGCGCCGACGAAGTGGTCGATTACAAGAAGCTGCAATTCGAGGACGTGCTGAAGGACTACGATTCCGTGATGGGTACGGTCAGGGGCGATGCGATCGAGAAATCGCTGCGAATCCTGAAGCCCGGAAGCACGATCGTCTCGCTCGTCGGCCCACCGGACGCCGCGTTCGCGCGCGCCCGCGGCATGAACTTCGTCATGAAGTTCCTGTTTGGGCTGCTGAGCCGCAAGATCATCCGCGGCGCCAGGACGTGCGGTGCGGCATATTCGTTCCTGTTCGTGCGTCCGGACGGCGGCCAGCTCGCGGAACTCGGCAAGCTCCTCGAAGCAGAGCGCATCCGGCCCGTGATCGACAAGATATTCCCGTTCGACCAGGCCAAGGAGGCGCTCGCCTATCTCGAGCAGGGCCGCGCCAAGGGGAAGGTCGTCGTACAGATGAGGTGAGGCAAGAAAATCCGGGACGTCGTGTCGGATCGGCGACGTCTCGGTCGTCCTCGGGACATGAATGGGCCGTAGACGCTAATGTCGGGTCCATCAATGCAAGAGGATGAATGAACATGCCCAGCACTGTCCGCCTGCACCGCGTTCTCACGACGAGCCCCGAGAAAGTCTATCGCGCCTTCCTCGAGGCCGATGCGCTGGCAAAATGGCTTCCGCCGAACGGCTTCACCTGTACCGTGCATCATCTGGAGCCGAAGGTCGGGGGCACGTTCAAGATGTCGTTCCGGAACTTCACGACGGGCAACAGCCACGCCTTCGGCGGCGAATATCTCGAGCTCGTTCCCGGCGATCGTCTCCGATACACCGACAGGTTCGACGATCCCAACCTGCCCGGCGAGATCCAGGTGACCGTGATCCTGAAGAAAGTTTCTGTCGGCACCGAGGTGGACATCACGCAGGCCGGCATCCCCGACGTGATCCCGCCGGAAGCCTGTTATCTCGGCTGGCAGGAATCGCTGCGAAACTTGGCAAAGCTCGTCGAGCCCGAGATCAAGCAATAGGGCCAAAGCGGAGCGAGCGCCTCGTCCTTCGAGACGACCGCGGAGCCTGTCATCGGGCCGCGCTTTGCGCGGACCCGGTGGCGGTCTCCTCAGGATGAGGCTAAACGGCATCGGCGGCTGTTGAAACTACGGCCACGCACTCCATCCTCATCCTGAGGGCCCGCCAAAGGCGGGCGTCTCGAAGGATGGCCGCAGAAACGGTCTTCAAATGCCATAGCGTGTGCGCAAGCGGGGCGAGCAATCGAGCCCGGTCGCCTCGCGGCCTACGCGCCCGCCTTCGGCGCGATCCCGCCGCTCGCGGTCCAGCGGTCCGGATCGGGACTGTGGCCGATCAGCGCAAGGCCGTAGGCGATCGACTCGAACTGGTCGCCCGACATCAGGCGCTCATTGCCGAACCGGTCGGCGAACAGTTTTCGGACGGCGGGCACGAAGGAGGTCCCGCCGGTCAAGAACACTTTTTCCACTTCGCGCGCGGTGATGCCGGCCTCGCCCAGCACCTTGTCGACGGTCGCACCCAGCCTGGCGATATCGTCGGCAATCCAGGATTCAAAATTCTTCCGTGTGATGGTCGAGCCGATGTCGACCCCGCCGCCTTTGAAGCGGAAATCCACCTGATCCTGCCCCGACAGCGCGACCTTAGCGTTCGACACCGCGCGGTACAGCGAAAAGCCGAGGTCGAGATCGACGATGGTGATGAAATCCTCGAGCAATTCCGGCTTCAGCGCGGTGCGCGCCAGCTCGCGGAGCTCGCGCAGATCGCCGTTGCTCTTCATCATCGCGAGCTGGTGCCAGCGCGCGAGGTTGGTGTAGTGGCCGGTGGGGACCGGCAGCACCTTGTCGAACGAGCGGAAGCTCGAACCTTTTCCCAGCCGCGGCGAGACGACGTGGTCGACGATGCGGTAGTCGAACGTGTCGCCGGCAATGCCGATGCCGGCGTGTCCAAGCGGCTCGGCGCGCAAGACACCGCCCGTGCGCGAGAAGCGCATCACGGAGAAGTCGCTGGTGCCGCCGCCGAAATCCGCGACCAATACGGTGGCATCGCGCTCCAGGCGGCGGGCAAAGGAGAACGCGGCGCCCACGGGCTCGTAGACATAGCGCGCGTGGCCGGCGCCGAGACGCTCGAACGCGGCCCGGTAGCGCTGCATCGCCAGCGCCTCGTCGGGATTGCCGCCGGCGAAGCGCACGGGGCGGCCAACCGTGATCGTCGACGTCTCGAAGCCGAACCTGTCACCGCCATGGCGCGCCAGCGTCCGCAGGAACGCCGCCAAAATATCCTCGAACTTGAAGCGCTGCCGGAACACCTGCGTGGTGTTGAAGCTGCTGCTCGCGGCGAAGGTCTTGAACGACTGGAGGAAGCGGTAGACGTGGCGTCCTTCGAGAAACTGCTCGATCGCCCACGGGCCACCCTCGGCCTGGGCGCCGGCTCCCGGCCGGTCCTCCCAGAAGCACAGGGCCGAGACGTAAGTGCTGTGGCGTTGTCCGCCGTGATCGAAGCGGATGGCCTCGACCCGGCGGTCGTCCGCCGCAAGCGCTACGACCGTGTTGCTGGTCCCAAAATCGATGCCGATCGAGACGGCGGGCGAGGCGCTCGACATGAACCACTCTGACAGTTGATTGGAAAAAGGGGCAGACCACTAACGACTTTGACCTGCCCTGCCAAGGCCCGGATCCCCGGGGATTCCGCCCAAATCCGCCCCAATGCGCGGCTTCAGCGGCTGTTTTGCAATTTTCAGCCCGGAACGGCCCCTTTAACGCGTCATTATGCTGCAATGCGGGATAGCGCATGCTGCTATGCAATGGCACGCATGGACATTGGCATCTGGTATACATAAATTCATTTTCGAAATGAGACAGCACTACTGACCGTCTCAAGAAAGGAATTCCGATGTCCAAGACCGCTTCCGTCGCTTTCGCCCCCTCCTCCACCCTGCTCGCGCGTTTCATGGCTGCGGTGGACCGCTTCCTGATGGCCAGCGCCGAGATCTCGAATCACAACGGCGACCTGCCCCGTTTCGGCCTGTAAGCGCGCGCTTCCTGCGTCGCGGGAGCCGCACGCCGGTTTCGCAGGTGTCGACATACTACTTTTGATGAATGGCCCCGCAGGACGGGGCCATTTCTATTTGTGCTGTCCTGAGTCACTGCCGCAGCCGGAGAACGATCCTGCGGCATTTGCGCACGGTGACCGGACCAGCGCTTGAACCTTGGCATAATGAATACAAGAATGCCTCTCCAGCGCTCGCAGAAAATTAGAGGCGCCACGGGAGGCTTTATGACGGACATGGTGCAGGCAACGGCCCCTACAACCGCGCGCGTTAGCGACACGTATCGCTGGGCGCAATTGGCGATCGGTGTAGCGGCGATGGTGATGATCGCCAACTATCAATACGGCTGGACATTCTTCGTCCCCGACATCCAGAAGAAATTCGGCTGGGATCGCGCGTCGATCCAATGGGCCTTTACTCTGTTCGTCCTGTTCGAGACCTGGCTGGTGCCGATCGAAGGCTGGTTCGTTGACAAATACGGTCCGCGCATCGTCGTGCTGGTCGGCGGCGTGCTCTGCGCCATGGGCTGGGCGATCAACGCACAGGCCACCACGCTCAACGGCTACTATCTCGGCATGATCATCGCGGGCATCGGCGCGGGCGGCGTCTATGGCACCTGCGTCGGCAACGCGCTGAAATGGTTTCCCGACAAGCGCGGTCTCGCTGCGGGCATCACGGCGGCCGGCTTCGGTGCAGGCTCCGCGCTGACCGTCGCGCCGATCCAGGCCATGATCAAGGACAGTGGCTTCCAGACCACCTTCCTGTATTTCGGCCTCGGACAAGGCATCATCATCTGCATCCTCGCCTTCTTCCTGCTGGCGCCGAAGGCCGGCCAGGTGCCGACCGTGGTGGCGAACGCCGCGCTGGTGCAGACGCGTCGCAACTACCAGCCGACAGAGGTGCTGCGCCAGCCGATCTTCTGGCTGATGTACTTCATGTTCGTGATCGTCGGCGCCGGCGGCCTGATGGTGACGGCCAACCTGAAGCCCATCGCGGTTGACTGGAAGGTCGACAGCGTTCCGGTGACGCTGATGGCGGTGACGATGACCGCGGTGACGTTCGCAGCCACGATCGACCGCGTGCTCAACGGCCTGACGCGTCCGTTCTTCGGCTGGATCTCCGACATGATCGGCCGCGAGAACACGATGTTCATCGCCTTCGGCATGGAAGGTTTCGGCATCTGGATGCTCTACCTTTGGGGCCACGATCCCATCTGGTTCGTGCTGCTCTCGGGCTTCGTGTTCTTCGCCTGGGGTGAGATCTACTCGCTGTTCCCCTCGACCTGCACCGACACGTTCGGCGCCAAGTTCGCGACCACCAATGCGGGCCTGCTCTACACCGCAAAGGGCACGGCCGCGCTGCTGGTTCCGATCGCCAATTACATGCAGCAGTCGTCGGGAACGTGGGACAGCGTGTTCATCATCGCGGCCGGCGCCAACATCCTGGCTTCGCTGCTCGCGATCGCGGTGCTCAAGCCCTGGCGCAAGGTTGTGGTCGCGAAGTCGACCGCCTGACGCGCCTCGCCACACTGCATTCCGACAGGACGCCCGGCCTCGCGGCCGGGCGTTTTCGTTTTTGCAGAACCGGCCTTGGCTACCGCTGACCTGAAGCGAACCGCGCACTTTTCTTGCGCTGCGTCACAAGATTGGGCTTGCTTTCTGGAATATGGTATACCAATGTCCCCGCCGCGCTTGCGACGATAAGCCACAATATTTGCGACACTGGGTCATCTTGCAATCCCAGGTCGCAATCAATCAGGCGCGTTGGGAGGTTCTTGATGATTTCCAGCACGGACGGCGCAGTCACAGCCGCGCCTCTTCGCACCGGTTTCCGTTGGTTCCAACTCGCCATGGGCATCGTCTGCATGGCGATGATCGCCAACCTGCAATACGGCTGGACGCTGTTCGTCGATCCGATCGATGCGGCCCACCATTGGGGTCGCGCCGCGATCCAGCTCGCTTTCACCATCTTCGTCGTCACCGAGACCTGGCTGGTGCCGGTCGAGGCCTGGTTCGTCGACAAATACGGCCCGCGCATCGTCATCATGTTCGGCGGCGTGATGATCGCGCTGTCCTGGGTGCTCAACTCCTACGCCGACTCGCTCACCCTGCTCTATGCGGCCGCGATCGTCGGCGGCATGGGCGCGGGCGCCGTCTACGGCACCTGCGTCGGCAACGCGCTGAAATGGTTTCCCGACCGCCGCGGCCTTGCCGCCGGCGCGACGGCCGCCGGCTTCGGCGCAGGCGCCGCGCTCACCATCGTGCCGATCGCCACCATGATCGCCGCGAACGGCTATCAGAGCGCGTTCTTCACCTTCGGCATCGGCCAGGGCCTGATCGTCTTCGTGCTCGCCTTCTTCATCCAGCCGCCGCGGCTCTCGATCCCGCCGAAGAAGAAGCAGCTCAATCTGCCGCAGACCAAGATCGACTTCACCCCGCCGCAAGTGCTGCGCACCCCTATTTTCTGGGTGATGTACCTCGTCTTCGTCATGGTCGCGTCCGGCGGCCTGATGACCGCGGCGCAGATCGGCCCGATCGCACACGACTTCAAGATCGCCGACACGCCGGTGACGCTCGCCGGCTTCCAGATGGCGGCGCTGACCTTCGCGATCTCGCTCGACCGCATCTTCGACGGCTTCGGACGTCCCTTCTTCGGCTGGGTCTCCGACACGATCGGCCGCGAGCACACCATGTTCATCGCCTTCGGCACGGCGGCAGTGATGCTGCTCCTGCTGTCGGCCTACGGACACGTGCCTGTCGTCTTCGTGCTCGCGACCGCGGTCTATTTCGGCGTGTTCGGCGAAATCTACTCGCTGTTCCCCGCAACCTGCGGCGACACCTTCGGCTCGAAGTTCGCGACCACCAACAACGGCATGCTCTACACCGCGAAGGGCACCGCCTCCCTGCTCGTCCCGCTCGCCAGCGTGATCTCGGCGGCGTATGGCTGGAAGGCCGTGTTCGTGGTGGCGGTGGCGCTGAACGCAACGGCCGCACTGATGGCATTGTTCGTGATCAAGCCGCTGCGCCGCTCCTTCATCCTCGGCAAGGAAGCCGAGAGCACCGGCGCCGCGACGGGCAGCGCCAAGACCGAGACGGCGTGACAAGCCACACACTTTGCACGGTTGAAAAAGGGGCGCAGAATGCGCCCCTTTCTTTTTGGCCAAGGTTCTTTTGGCCGACGCCGGAGGCACCGCAAACGTCAATAATGCTGTCGCAAGATTTTTCGGATCCGCCAAATCCACCGCTTGACGATTGGCATTATGTATACCACACTTACCTCGTCATTCACCTAGGGAGGTTGCAATGCTGGTCGGAGACATTCTGCGCAAGAAGACGCCGCGCGTTGTCACGGTGCGAATGAACGAAACGGTGGGTATCGCCGCCAAGCTGATGCGCGCCAACAACATCAGCGCCCTCGTGGTGAAGGACGTGGTCCGCTCCGAGGGCAACACCGCGGTCGGCATGTTCACCGAGCGTGACGTGGTGCGCGCCGTTGCCGAGCACGGCGCGAACGCCGTCAACGTCAAGGTCTCGCAGCTCGTCTCGGTGCAGCAGCTCGTCTCCTGCACCTCGAGCGATACGATCGAGCACGTGCGCCATCTGATGAACCGTCATCACATCCGCCACCTGCCCGTGATCGACGATTACAGCCTCGTCTCCGTCATCAGCATGCGCGACATCGCCGCTGCCGTTGACGAGGCGATCAACGGCACGCCGCAAGCAGCAGCTTAAAGCGCCACGCCCCTTCCCCTGCGACTACCGGCCCCGGCTCGGATCCCTCCGCGCCGGACCGGATCTTTCGTCCCAAAATTCCGGTCACCCGCGAGGATTTCATGAAGATCTGCATCTACGGCGCCGGCGCAATCGGCGGATATCTCGGGGTTCAGCTCGCGCGGGCTGGCGCCGACGTCAGCCTGGTCGCACGCGGCGCGCACCTCGCCGCGATGCGCGAGCGCGGCCTGACGCTGCTCGCGGGCGAGGAGAAGCACACCGTGCATCCGCGCTGCACCGACGATCCCGCCGAGCTCGGCGTGCAGGACTACATCATCATCACGCTGAAGGCGCATTCGATCACCGGCGTGATCGAGAAGATGCAGCCGCTCCTGGGCCCGCACACCCGCATCGTCACCGCGGTCAACGGCATCCCCTATTGGTACTTCTACAAGCACGGCGGCGATCACGAGAATTCGACGCTGGAGAGCATCGACCCCGGCGGACGGCAGTGGCGCGAGATCGGCGCCGAGCGCGCCATCGGCTGCATCGTCTATCCCGCCACCGAGATCGAGGCGCCCGGCGTGATCCGCCACGTCTACGGCAACAATTTCCCGCTCGGCGAGCCCTCCGGCGAAATCACTGATGACGTGCAGCGCCTCGCCGACCTGTTCGTCGCGGCCGGCCTGAAGGCGCCGGTGCTCGACCGCATCCGCGACGAGATCTGGCTCAAGCTGTGGGGCAATGTCTGCTTCAACCCGATCAGCGCGCTGACCCATGCGACGCTCGACGTGATCTGCACCGATCCGGCCACGCGCGCGCTGTCGCGCGCGATCATGGTGGAGACGCAAGGCATCGCCGAGACCTTCGGCGTCAAATTCCGCGTCGATGTCGAGCGCCGCATCGAGGGCGCCCGCAAGGTCGGCGCGCACAAAACCTCGATGCTCCAGGACCTCGAGCGCGGCCGCCCGATGGAGATCGACCCGCTCGTCACCGTGGTGCAGGAGATGGGCCGCCTCACCGGCATCGCCACGCCCGCGCTGGACTCGGTGCTGGCAATGGTGACCCAGCGCGCCCGCATCGCCGGCCTCTATGACGGCGTCTCCGCACCCATCGATCCCCGTGCACTGGCGGTGGCGTGATGGCGGGCGAAATGAAACAATGGCTGCGTTACCGCCATAGTGGTGCAACCGGCTTCGGCACGCTGACCTCATCCGGCATCAGCGTGCACGAGGGCGAGATGTTCGGCCGCCATGCCGCCACCGGCAAGATGCTGGCGCTGTCGGAGGTCGAGTTGCTCGCACCCTGCGCGCCCAGCAAGATCGTCGCGCTCTGGAACAACTTTCACGCGCTCGCGGCCAAGCTCAACCAGCCCGAGCCGCCGGAGCCGCTCTATCTGCTGAAGGCGACCACCACGATCACGACGCCGGGCGCGGTGATCCGCCGTCCCTCTTATTACGACGGCAAGACCACCTATGAGGGCGAGCTCGGCATCGTCATCGGCAGAACCTGCGCCCGCGTCTCGCCCGCGGAAGCAGACCACTTCATCTTCGGCTACACCTGCGTCAACGACATCACCGCCAACGACATCCTCACCCGCGATCCCACCTTCCCGCAATGGGCGCGCGCCAAGGGCATCGACGATTACGGCCCGTTCGGCCCCGTCATCGCGACCGGCCTCGATCCGGCGAAACTGGTGGTCCGCACCATCCTCAACGGCGCGGAGCGGCAGAACTATCCGATCTCGGACATGATCTTCACCGCGCAGGAGCTGGTGAGCAGGATCTCCCACGACATGACCCTGCTCCCGGGCGACCTCATCGCCGTCGGCACCTCCGTCGGCGTCGGCGTGATGAAGGAGCCGGTGAACACCGTGACCGTCGCGATCGACGGCATTGGCGAATTGACCAACGAGTTTCGGCTGTAGCTGCCAGCGCGGTGCCGTAGCCCGGATGAGCGGAGCGACATCCGGGAAAGGTCTTCTCGCGCAATCCCGCATGTCGCTCCGCTCATGCGGGCTACGAACTGTAGCTGCGAGCACGCCCGTACTCCCCTCTCTCCGTCATTCCGGGGCGCGCGTAGCGCGAGCCCGGAATCCATAACCACGAATGCAATTTGGGTGAGGGATTAGGCGCCACGTCGATCTCGCTCCACAACCGCTGCTTGTGGCTATGGATTCCGGGCTCAGCGCTACGCGCCGCCCCGGAATGACGACTGAGGACTGGCCAGCGCCCACCTAGGGAAAATCCGGCAACCTTCCGCGCCCGCCAATCGGCTGACGACGACGGCTGTGGATCGCGCTCGCTGACACGTCCGCTCCCCCGCGCGCCCCTTGATCTCGGTTCCGCTCTCCCATAGCAAATATGGCGAGAATGTGTCCCGGCTTGAGGGCGTCACGATGTGGCTGTTTTTCCTGGTTGCCTGGTTTGTCCTGCTAGCTGCCATCGTGCTTCTCGTCCAGCAGGCGTTTGGTTACGACCTCACCCACTTGCCCGCCCTGTTGGCGGGCCTCCCCATGTCTCAGCGCATCGCGACCGGCGCGCTCCCGGCCGTGGCGCTGGCGCTGATCGGCGCAACCGCCTGGCGGCTCTCGCGTCAGGACCGGCGTCTGGGCACGCTGCGCGACCGCCTGAAGAAGACCCGCGAGGACGTCGTCGCCGCCCACGCCCTGCAAAACCACCTCGACGCCACCGTCCAGCACCTGATCGAGAGCGACCCAAGGGAAGCCGTCTCCGCCCTCCACGACAAGCTGGGCGAGACCGAGCAGCGCGCGCGGCTCCAGCACGGCCGCAACGAATCCACCGACATGCACGACCAGCTCGCCGAGATCCGCCGCCGCCAGCAAGGCCTGCGCGAGATGGTCGGCAAGGTCGCCGAGCAGCGCCGTGCGGTCGAACCTGTTTTCACCGAGATCCGCGACCGCCAGAACCAGCTCGAACGGTCGCTCCACGACCTCGAGACCGACGACCGCAAGAACAACCTCGCCGACCGGCTCAAGGACATCGCGCGCGACGTCTCGACGCTGCTCTCGCGGGTGAACACGGTCCAGGACATTTTCGCGACCCTGAACCAGTACAAGGAAGATCTTGCGAAATCCCACGCCGAGCTGGTGCCGCTGCGGTCGACGGACGCCGGCATCAATGCGGTGATCAGCGAGCTCGGCCTCAGCCATGACCGCCTCGCCAAGAGCATCGACGAGCTCGAGACCGGCGGCGAAGCGCCGCTCGGCAGGCGGGTCGAGGCGCTGTCGAAGAACAAGATCGAGATCGAGCAGCGCCTGGCGCGCATCGACGACAGTTTCAACATTCTCAAGGCGATCCGCCTCGACTTCGAGGAGCTCGGCCAGCGCCAGGCCCAGCTCGAACGCTCGCTCGCGGATGTCGAGATCGACGCCGACGGCAAGACCCTCCCCGACCGCCAGAACGCGCTGAACGATTTCGTCATCCAGTCGCGCCAGCGCCTCGGCGCCTTGCAGGAGACGCTGGCGACGCTGAACGCCTTCAAGACGGAGCTGTCGAAGTCGCAGGCCGACCTCGTCCCGCTGAAGGCCCCGGTGTTCGGCATCGAGGCGCTGATCGCCGAGGTCGGCACCACCCGCGACCTGCTCGCCACGACCGTCGGCGAGATCGAGGCGAACGGCGGCGTGCCCCTCGCCTCGCGCGTCGACGCGTTGACCAAGAGCAAGCGCGAGGTCGAAGACCGCCTCGCCCGCATCTTCGACAATTTCAACGCCCTCGATGCCTTGCGCAAGGACATCGGCGGCATCTTCTCGACGATCAGGAACAGCCTGAACCGGATCGGGTGAGAAAGGACTGCCCGGAGCCCGGATGAGCGAAAGCGACATCCGGGAGACGACTGTCCCGGGTGTCGCTGCGCTCACCCGGGCTACGAACTGGAGTGTTTCGCGAGGGTCTCGTAGCCCGGATGGAGCGAAGCGAAATCCGGGGAGGTCGTGCAATGCGGCTACACTGGTCCCGGATTGCGCCGCGCTCCATCCGGGCTACGAATACTCTCCGTCGCGAACCGACGAAACATCCAGACACACATCACTTCTGCGCGCGCCCGACATATGCCGCCAACATGTCCCGCTCGCGCCGCAACTTGGACGCATTCGGCCGCCCTTCTGTGAGGCGTGTCTGGGGGCACGGCACTGCCGTGTTTGGACCAAACCTTCTAGGGGTATGACTGTGAAGAAGATTGCAATTGTTCTGGGTGCGACGTTTGCTCTGGTGACGGCTGCGAACGCTGCCGATCTGCCGCGCCGGCAGCCCGTGCCTGTCTATCCGGCGGAGCAGGCGCCGATCGGCAAGATGCCGATTGGCAAGAGCCCGGTTGGCAAGGCCCCGATCGGCAAGGCGCCCGGCCCGGTCGCAGCGCGCTACTGACGCGTAGCGACAAACGCGCAGCATCTGCGTAAGCGGCCGACAGCCGAGGGGGCACAGCGTGACGAACAAACCTGATCGATCGGGATCCTGCATCCTTGCGGGGTTCGCGCTTGCGGCGATGATCGCGTGCACGACGCCCTCTGCCTCGGCCCACGAAACGAACAAGCGCATGGCCGATGCCAATGCGCTTGCGACGACCGACCCCGCATCGCGACCGACGCCGCAGTCGCGGCGGCCCGTCGCGCGTGCGGAGAAAGGCCCCTACTACGTCGACTTCCGCGCCCGGACGGCGGCGAGCTGGGGCCACGCCTTCGTCTGGTACGGCAAGACCAGCGAGCGCGCCGTCGAGGTCGCGGGCCTGACGCCCGCCGGCGACACCCTTGCTTACGTGCTCGGTCACCTCACCTTTGTGCCGTCCGAGACCGGCGCGAGCTACGGCGATCTCGATCCGGAATATCTGACGGCGAGCTATCGCGTCTATCTGAACGAAGCCGACGCCAAGCGCGTGTTCGCCTACATCAAGAAATTGCAAGCGAGCTCGCCGGTCTGGAACGCCGAGACCACCAACTGCACCGGCTTCATCGGCGACATCGCCGAGTTCATGGGCTTGAAGGTCCCCTATCGCTGGCAGCGCCCGGAGAACTTCGTCAACAGCCTGAAAGACATGAACGGGGGCCGCCAGATGGTGCGGCTGTCGGCGGAGTAGCCGAAGCCTCGTAGCGGCAATCTTGTAGCCCGGATGGAGCGCAGCGAAATCCGGGGAAGTGTCGCACCGTTGAACGACCTCCCCGGATTGCGCTTCGCTCCATCCGGGCTACGAGCTCCTCGTGAAACACTCCGGCCTTGCCATCCCCTCGCTGTCATTGCCCGCGCAGGCGGGCAATCCAGTATTCCAGAGACGGCGCGGTGATACAGAGACGCCGCGGCGTACTGGATGCCCCGGTCAAGCCGGGGCATGACAGCGTTGGGTGGAGCAGCACCTCGCCCGTCGGGCAAAACACCCCGCACAAATCTCCCGCCTCGCCTGTCAATCCTCCTCCGCAAATATATTCCACTTTACCGAAATTCGGATTTATCGTACACACTGGACACCCTGGCCCGGGACAAGGGGCGGATCGCGATCGTCACGAACCGCGGGCCGGGCAGCGATGGACGCGACGGCGTCGGGCGCGAGCGGCATTGCAGGGCGGGAAACCGTGAGCAATTGCCTTCGCGCGAACGACACGGCGCCGACAGCGTCTTCGCATGGCTTCGGGTGCGAGCACACGCCAGCTCTCGAAGGCCCAGCGAGGACGTGCGCGGACGGCGAAGTCGTGTGGTCCTGACGCCCGGGGTCTGTGCGTCAAGTCTCGTGGTGATGTGCGCTGCCCGACCGGACGCGCACATCAGCCATCCGCGAGGCGACGGGGCAATAGTGCATCGCTCCCCGGGGAGAGCACGAAGGACACCGTTAAAACCATTCGCGCAGGGAAGGCCGGGCGATCCGGCGAAACCTGTGGTCCACCCCGTGTGCATCTTTTGTAGCGCACGGACCTGCGGGTGCCAGCCGGCGCCCGGCCTTCCCTGCGCCCTTGTCTCGACAAGGGCGACCGGACGAAGCAAAGCTCGGGCGGAAAATGCCGCGAGAAGGCGAAGGTGTGTCTTGCGGTATGGGTGCGAGTTGTGGCCGCGAGCTTAATTTTATGACCGTCACCCTGAGGTGCGAGCTGCGCACCGCGCAGCTCGCACCTCAGGATGACGGGACGAATACTGCAGCCCCCAAGATTATCCGCCCCACGGAATCCCCCCGCGTCCCGCATGATCGCCCCGCCCTCACCGCACGCCGGCGCAATAGACTTTTGCCGACCCGGGCGGCATCCTGCCGCCATCAATCAATAACAGGGCCTGCCGCGCAGGCGGGGAAACGCATCATGTTGCAGACACGGTTCACCAAACTCGTCGGCGTCCAGCACCCGATTGTCCAGGGCGGCATGCAATGGGTCGGGCGCGCCGAGCTGGTCGCGGCCGTCGCGAACGCCGGCGCGCTCGGCTTCATCACCGCGCTGACCCAGCCGACGCCGGAGGACCTGACCAAGGAGATCGCGCGCTGCCGCGAACTCACCGACAAGCCGTTCGGCGTCAATCTCACCATCCTGCCCGCGATCAAGCCGCCGCCCTACGCCGAATATCGCTCCGCCATCATCGAGGCCGGCATCACGGTGGTCGAGACCGCCGGCAACAAGCCGCAGGAGCATGTCGACGAGTTCAGGAAGCACGGTGTCAAGGTCGTGCACAAATGCACCAGCGTCCGCCACGCGCTCTCGGCTGAGCGCATGGGCGTCGACGCCATCTCGATCGACGGGTTCGAATGCGCCGGCCACCCCGGCGAGGACGACACGCCCGGCCTGATCCTGATCCCGGCCGCCGCCAACAAGATCAAGATCCCGATGATCGCCTCGGGCGGCTTTGCTGACGCGCGCGGCCTCGTCGCGGCGCTGGCGCTCGGCGCCGAGGGCATCAACATGGGCACCCGCTTCATGGCCACCAGGGAAAGCCCGATCCACCAGTCCATCAAGGAGAAGATCGTCGCCAATGACGAGCGCGAGACCGAGCTGATCTTCCGCACCATGCGCAACACCTCGCGCGTCGCCAGGAACGCCGTCTCGACCAAGGTCGTCGCCATGGAGAAGGAAGGCGCCAAGTTCGAGGACATCCGCGAGCTCGTTGCGGGTGCCCGCGGCAAGATGGTCTATGCCACCGGCAACTCCGACGAAGGCATCTGGTCGGCCGGCCAGGTCCAGGGCCTGATCCACGACATCCCGAGCTGCGCCGAGCTCATCTCCCGCATCGTGCGCGAAGCCGAAGCCATCATCAGAAGCCGGCTGGAGGGCATGATCGCAAGCCCGACGGCGCAGGCGGCCGAATGATCGCGGAGTTGATTTGAACGTATCGCCCGCCACGCCGAAGGTATGCTCCCTCGCCCCGCTCTTGTCCGCCGAAGCCTTGGCGAAGGCGGATGCGGGGGAGCGACGAGCTTCGCTCGCGCTGAGAGGGTTGGGGTGAGGGGGAGTCTCCGCGCAGGCGGTGACAGTTGGACTCGCGGAGACTCCCCCTCACCCGGAATCCGCGCTACGCGCGCATTCCGGCCTCTCCCCGCAGGCGGGGAGAGGCGAAGAGTCCGACGTCCGGTTAAACCAGTTCCTCAAACGGCATCGAGTAATTCATGAAAGCTTACGTCTACGGCCCTGAGGGCGCTCGAATTTCCGACGTCGCTCAACCAAAGCCTAAAGGCACGCAGGTGCTGGTGCGCGTCCGCGCCTGCGGGCTGAACCGCGCCGACACCGGCATGCGCAAGGGTCACGCCCATGGTGCGGCCGGCGGGGTCGGCACCGTGCTCGGCATGGAATGGGCCGGCGAGGTCGCCGAGCTCGGACCGGATGCCAAGGGCGTGAAGGTCGGCGACCGCATCATGGGCTCGGGCGGGGCGGCCTTCGCGGAATACACATTGGCCGATCACGGCCGGCTGTTCCGCGCGCCGTCGAACATGAATTTCGAGGAGGCCGCCACCCTGCCCGTCGCGCTCGCCACCATGCACAACGCGGTCGTCACCGTCGGCGGCGTGCAGGCGGGCCAGAGCGTGCTGATCCAGGGTGCCAGCTCCGGCGTCGGCCTGATGGCGATGCAGATCGCCAAGCTCAAGGGCGCAGGGCTCGTGATCGGCTCGTCGACCGACGCCTATCGGCGCGGCCGGCTGACGGAGTACGGCGCCGACCTCGCCGTCGACTCCTCCGATCCCAAATGGGTCGAGGAGGTGCTGAAGGCGACGAGCGGCGAAGGCGTCGATCTCATCGTCGACCAGGTCTCCGGCAAGGTCGCCAACCAGAACCTCGCCGCCACCAGGATCAAGGGCCGCATCGTCAATGTCGGCCGGCTCGGCGGCACCCATGCCGATTTCAACTTCGACCTGCACGCCGCACGCCGCATCGACTATGTCGGCGTCACCTTCCGCACCCGCACCATCGAGGAGGTCCGTGAGATCTTCGAGGAGGTCCGCAAGGACATCTGGGGCGCGGTGGAATCTCGAAAGCTGCAACTGCCGATCGACAAGGTGTTTGCGTTCGCCGACATCGACAAGGCGTTCGAGCACATGGAGGCGAACAAGCATCTGGGGAAGATTGTTGTGACGGTGTGATCCCTGGCCGGGCAGTAACGCCCCGGTCTCGTAGGGTGGGCAAAGGCACGCAGCGCCGTGCCCACCATTCTTCCACACTCGCTGACCCATGGTGGGCACGCTTCGCTTTGCCCACCCTACGAGATTGAGCAAGTAGCATCAGCGCGCATTCAATTCGGAAGCATTCGCAATAGCTTCGCTCCTGCAACTCACTTGCGACTACAGCTGTGGATCATCGCTTGATGTTCAGCCCTAGGCTGCTAAATCCCCGGCCATGAGCGCACAGCACAGCAAGACCTCGGTCGCGGCCATCTCGATCTTCGCCAGCGGCGGCATGGCGGCGGCCAAGTTCGTGGTCGGCGTGGCCATCGGCTCGCTCGCGCTGATCTCGGAAGCGCTGCACTCCTCGGTCGACCTGATCGCGACCATCATCACCTGGGCGGTGGTGCGGGTGTCCGACAAGCCGGCCGACGACGAGCACCATTACGGCCACGGCAAGCTGGAGAGCATCTCCGCGCTCGGCGTCACCGCCCTGCTCTACGTGCTCGCCGGCGGCATCCTGGTCGAGTCCTACAGCCGGCTGCGCGAGGGAACCCCGCCGCCGACCATTTCGGCCGTACCGTTCGTGGTGCTGGTGATCGACATCGTCGTCAACCTGTGGCGCGCCCGCGCCCTGCACCGCGCCGCGCGGGAAACGCGCAGCCAGGCGCTCGCCGCCGACGCGCTGCATTTCGCCTCCGACGTCATGGGCTCCTTCGCCGTGATCGTGGGCCTGATCCTCGCCGCTCTCGGCTTCTGGTGGGGCGACGCGGCGGCCGCCGCTGCGGTCGCCGTGATGATCGCCGCGCTCGGCCTGCGCATGGCCGGCTCGACCGTGCAGACGCTGGTCGACCGCGCGCCGGAGGGCGCGCAGGAGAAGGCCACGGCCGCGATCCGCAGCGTGCCCGGCGTGATCGGCGTCGAGCGGCTGCGCGTGCGCATGGTCGGCGCGACCACCTTCATCGACACCATCGCAAAGGTGCCGCGGACCTATCCGATCGACCGCGTCGAGGAGATCAAGCGCAAGGTGCAGGCCGCCGTCGACAAGGCATTCGGCGATGCCGACCTCACCTTCACCCCGGTCCCCGTCGCCCGCGACAACGAGACCGTACGCGACCGCATCATGGTGATCGCGCGCAATTCGAGCCTCGCCGTCCACCACGTCACGGTGCACGACCTCGGCGCCAAGCTGATCGTCGGCATCGACCTCGAGGTCGACGCCGGGATGCGGCTCGACGCCGCCCATGACATCGCCAACACGCTGGAGCGGAACATCCAGGAGGAGTTCGGCGCCGACGTCGAGGTCGACGTCCATATCGAGCCTCTGGAACCGGAACTGCCGTTCGGCGTTGATGCCGCGCCGGAACGGGTGCAGACCATCGCCGCCGCGTTGGCCGAATTCGCCGGCGAGGGCGAGATCCACGACATCCACAATGTGCGCGTCCGCAACACCGATGCCGGCGAGATCGTCAACTTCCACTGCCGCGCCGCGCCGTCGATGAGCGTGATCAAGGTGCACGAGCATGTCGACGCGATCGAGCGCGCGTTGCGCCGCGCGTTCCCGAGCGTGAAGCGCGTGATCAGCCACGCCGAGCCGCCGCGCGCGTGACGCAGAATGCGCGAGGAGTCACACGTTCTCGTTTCGGACTCGCTGTGCACGTGAGTTTGCGGACTCTCGACGCGCAAACTGCGCGTTGGATAAGAATAAATTCGCGTTAACGATTCGTTGACTCTCGACAGCCCGGCAAAACTGGATTCAAATCGGTGTGATTCGGAAGCGATGTGGGGCTGCTTCCGAACTCAAGTTGCAAGCAAGTTTTCCAGGGGGCCGAAGGCATGTCGCGTGCAGACGCCGCGAACGCGTGCGTCCAATCCGATTCGATCAAAGGATTGGCGCAATCGATCGCGAAACCTGCCTATCACCGGCTGCTGATCGCGGAGCCGGCGCTGCGTCGCGCCGTGCCGACGCTCATCATCGCGTTCCTGATCACGATCTGCCTCGGCGCGTTCGTGCAGGTCGTCGACCAGACGCGCCAGAAGCGGCTGGTGCTCCGCCATGACATCTCGGCACTCGCCGATCTGCTCGCCGAGCGCATCGACCGCCTCACCTCCTCGCGGCAGGAACGGCTGAAGAACATCGAGAGCCTGCCGGCGCAGCTGCCCGACCTGATTCCGTCCTGGGGCACGGCCACGGGCCGCCACGTCATCGTCACCTCGGCCGGCGTCGACCGCCGCATCCTCGCCCGCATTCCCATCGACAGCGATTCCTCGGGCAACGACCGCCTGCTCGATTCCATCACCACGGCGCAGCTGCTCGCGGCGCCGCCGCGCGACGGCAACATCTCCGACATGACGCTGCCGAACGGCAACGCCGCGATGGCGACATCGCGGCAGATCAAGTCGCTGCCCGGCTTCGTCACCGTGATCCAGGAGCGCAACGAGCCGATCTGGGGCTCGGACGCCGCGCTCTCGGTGACGCTGTCGGCCACCACCGGCTTCGTCGTCCTGATCCTCGGCTTCGCCTTCCACTGGCAGTCGACCCGCGCCCGCGAGGGCGATCTCATCAACGACGCGGTGCGCGGCCGCATCGACACCGCGCTCAACCGCGGCCGCTGCGGCCTTTGGGACTGGGACCTGTCGCGCGGCCGGATCTTCTGGTCGCAGTCGATGTTCTCGATGCTCGGCCTGGACGGCCGCAACGAGCTCCTCACCTTCGGCGAGGTCAACGCGCTGGTGAAGTCCGACGACATCGACCTGTTCGAGATCGCCGACCAGCTCATCTCCGAGAAGATCGACCACATCGACCAGACCTTCCGCATGCAGCATGTCGACGGCCACTGGATCTGGCTCCGCGTGCGCTGCGAGAAGACAAGCGGCGCGACCGACTCCAGCGTTCACCTGATCGGAATCGCGGTCGATATCACCGAGCAGAAGAGCCTCGCCGAGCGGACGGTGGAAGCCGATTTGCGCCTGCGCGACGCCATCGAGACCATTCCGGAGGCCTTCGTGCTGTGGGACGCGAGCGACCGCCTCGTGCTCTGCAACTCGCACTTCCAGCGCCTGCACAAGCTGCCCGACAGCGCCGTCATTCCCGGCACCTCCTACGAGACCGTGCTCGAGGTCGGCCGCATGCCGGAGGTGCGCACCCGCCACAACGAGACGGCGAGCCAAGGCCCGGGCGCGCGCACCTTCGAGGCGCAGCTCGACGACGGCAGCTGGCTGCACATCAGCGAGCGCCGCACCAAGGACGGCGGCTACGTCTCGGTCGGCACCGACATCACCCGCATCAAGGAGCACGAGCAGAAGCTCGTCGACAACGATCTGCGCCTGCGCGCCACCGTCATCGACCTGAAGCGCTCGCAGGCCGCGCTCGAACGCCAGACCAACGAGCTTGCGGATCTCGCCGAAAAGTACCAGCGCGAGAAGACCCGCGCCGAGGAAGCCAACCAGACCAAGTCGAAATTCCTCGCCAATATGAGCCACGAGCTGCGCACGCCGCTCAACGCCATCATCGGCTTCTCCGAGATCATGGGCTCGGGCCTGTTCGGCGAGCTCGGCAGCGAGAAGTACCAGGAATACTGCCAGGACATCCTGACCAGCGGCCACTACCTCCTCGAAGTCATCAACGACATCCTCGACATGTCCAAGATCGAGGCCGGCCGCATGAAGCTCGACATGGAAGAGCTCGATCTTGCGCGGACGCTCGCGGAATCCCTGCGCGTCGTCTCCGGCCGCGCGCAGGACAAGCACCTGATGCTCGATGCCGATATCGCGAAATCGATCTCCGTCGTCGCCGACCGCCGCGCCACCAAGCAGATCATCGTCAACCTGCTCTCGAACGCGGTGAAGTTCACGCCCGACGGCGGCCGCATCGTGGTGCGGAGCCGGGAGCTCGACGACCGGATCGTGCTGATGATCGCCGACACCGGCATCGGGATCGCGCCGCACTCCCTGGCGCGGCTCGGGCGCCCGTTCGAGCAGGTCGAGAGCCAGCTCACGAAGACTTATCACGGCTCGGGGCTGGGCCTCGCCATCGCCCGCTCGCTGGCGCAGCTCCACGGCGGCTCGATGCGGCTGCGCTCGAAGATCGATGTCGGCACCGTCGTCCGCGTGACGCTGCCGCGCGACGCAATCAAGGCGGCGTCCGGGATATCGGCCGCGGCTTGAAGCTACAATTGCAGCGTCGGCGCGACTTCACGCGCGACATTGACCAGCGCCGCGATCAGCGGCGTCATCGGATCGCGCTGCGGGATCACCATGCCGATGCTGTAATTGACCTCGGGGTCGACGATCGGGATCGAACGCACGGTATCGGACAGGCCAAGCGTCTCGGCGAGCTTGGCCGGCATCACGCTCGCCCAGCGACCCGTCTTCACATGCGTGAACAGCACGAGCAGTGAGTTCGAGGTCAGCGTCGGCGTCGCCTCCGCGCCGACCGAGCGCAGCGCGCGGTCGATGATGCGGCGGTTCTGCATGTCGGGCGTGAGCAGGCACAACGGCACCTGCCCGACCTCGGTCCAGGTCACCGTCTCGCGATCACCGAACATCGCATCCGGCGCGGTGAGGAGACGATAGCTCTCGTTGTAGAGCGGAATGGTGCGCACCTTCCCGATCGGCTCGTTCTCGATATAGGTCAGCCCCGCGTCCACCTCGAGATTTTCGAGCAGGCCCAGCACCTCCGATGAGGTTGTGGACTGGATGCGGAAGCGCACCTCGGGATGCCTGGCCCGGAACGGCGTCGTCAGCGCGGCCACCATGCCGAGCACGGTCGGGATCGCCGCGATGCGGATCTCGCCCGAGAGCTTCTCCTTCAGCGAGTTGATCTCCTGGCGCATCGCGCGGGCATCGCCCACGATCCGCCGCGCCCAGTCCAGCGCCCGCTCGCCTTCCGGCGTAAAACCCTGGAAGCGGGATCCGCGCTGGACCAGCATCACGCCGAGAATCTCCTCGAGCTGCTTGAGCCCGGTCGACATCGTCGGCTGGGTGACCCCGCAGGCTTCCGCCGCGCGGCCAAAATGCCGTTCCTTCGCCAGCGCCAGCAGCAGTTCAAGCTTGTCGATCAACCGAACGCCCCCTCGAATTCTGTCGTGGCATGCAAGCTAGCACGCCGGGTCCTTGCCAACACGGAAAAACCGGCAGGCGAAATGCGATTAATTGCATTTCCGTATCGATCGATTGCATCCGCCAATCGATCTGAATTCGCAATCGCAGCATGAGACAGCTTTATTGATCTTCGAATGATTCCAAATAGTTTGCGAGGCAGGAACGCTCAATTTGAGAACGAAGAATGACAGCGGTTTACGAGCCTTGTTACGAGCCTTGGAACGAGACGCGCGGCGCCGAGATCATCGCCGAACATGCAAGGCAGGAGGGCGCGACGCTGGTCATTCTGCACGCCCTTCAAGAGGCGTTCGGCTATGTGCCGGAGGCGGCCATTCCCATGGTGGCGCAGGCGCTCAATCTGTCGCGCGCCGAGGTGCATGGCGTGTTCACGTTCTATCATGATTTCAGGCACAAGCCGGCCGGCCGCCATGTGCTGAAGCTTTGCCGTGCCGAGGCCTGCCAGGCTGCGGGTGGCGTTGCGCTGGCGGCGCGTGCCGAGGCCAGGCTCGGCGTGTCGCTCGGCAACACGACGGCCGATGATCGCGTCACGCTGGAGCCGATCTACTGCCTCGGCCTGTGCGCGACTGCGCCGTCGGCGATGCTCGACGGCCGCCTCGTCGGCCGGCTCGACGAGAAGCGCCTCGATGCGCTGGTTGCGGAGGCGCAGCGATGAGCATGCGTCTCTTCGTCTCACGCGATGCGGGTGCGGTCGCCGTCGGCGCCGATGAGGTTGCACTGGCGCTGGAACAGGCCGCGGCCAAGCGCGGCGTCGTCCTCGAGATCGTCAGGACCGGCTCGCGCGGCATGTACTGGCTGGAGCCGCTGGTCGAGGTCGCGACGCCGCAGGGCCGGATCGCGTTCGGCCCGGTTACCGAGGCCGATGTGCCCTCCCTGCTCGACGCGCTCGCCGCCAATACGCCGCATCTGCTGCGGTTAGGGGCGACCGACGAGATTCCCTGGCTGAAGCGCCAGACCCGCCTCACCTTCGCCCGCTGCGGCGTGATCGATCCGCGCTCGCTCGACGACTACCGCGCCCATGGCGGCTACAAGGGCCTGGAGCGCGCGCTGTCGCTCGGCTCGGACGCGATCCTCGCGGAGGTCACCGCATCGGGTCTGCGCGGCCGCGGCGGCGCGGGCTTTCCGACCGGCATCAAGTGGAAGACGGTCGCCCAGGCCAAGGCCGACCGCAAGTTCATCGTCTGCAACGCCGACGAAGGCGACAGCGGGACCTTTGCCGACCGCATGATCATGGAAGGCGATCCCTTCCTGGTGATCGAGGGCATGACCACCGCCGGCATCACCGTCGGCGCGACCAAGGGCTACATCTACATCCGCAGCGAATATCCGCACGCGGTCGAGGCGATGAACGCGGCCATCAAGGCCGCGAAGCGCGGCGGCTATCTCGGCGACAAGATCGGCGGCTCGACCTACAGCTTCGACCTCGAAGTCCGCGTCGGCGCCGGCGCCTATGTCTGCGGCGAGGAAACCTCGCTGCTGGAGAGCCTCGAAGGCCGCCGCGGCATCGTGCGCGCGAAGCCGCCGCTGCCGGCCCATCACGGCCTGTTCGGCAAGCCGACCGTGATCAACAACGTGCTGTCGTTCGCGGCGATCCCCTTCATCCTCGCCGAAGGCGCCAAGGCCTATGCCGATTTCGGCATGGGCCGCTCGCGCGGCACGATGCCGATCCAGCTTGCCGGCAACATCCGCCATGGCGGCCTGTACGAGACCGCGTTCGGCGTGACGCTGGGCGAGCTTGTCGACGATATCGGCGGCGGCACGTTCACGGGCCGCCCCGTCCGGGCGGTGCAGGTCGGCGGCCCCCTTGGCGCCTACTTCCCCCGCGCCCTGTTCGACACGCCGTTCGACTACGAGGCCTTTGCCGCGCGTGACGGCCTGATCGGCCATGGCGGCATCGTCGTGTTCGACGACAGCGTCGACATGCGCAGGCAGGCGCGCTTCGCGATGGAATTCTGCGCCGTCGAATCCTGCGGCAAGTGCACGCCCTGCCGCATCGGCTCGACCCGCGGCGTCGAAACCATCGAGAAGATCATCAACGGCGAGCGCGTCAGCGAAAACCTCGCGCTCGTCGAAGACCTCTGCAACACCATGAAATTCGGCTCGCTCTGCGCGCTCGGCGGCTTCACGCCCTACCCGGTGCTCAGCGCATTGAAGCACTTCCGGGAGGATTTCGTCCCGGCGCCGACCACGCTTCAGGCCGCGGAATAGGAGAACGACAATGTCTCTGATCGAAGAAATCGACTTCGGCACGCCGCGCGCCAAATCGGAAACGATGGTGACGCTGACCATCGACGGCAAGGAGATCTCGGTGCCCGAGGGCACCTCGATCATGCGCGCGGCGATGGAAGCCGGCCACCAGATCCCGAAGCTCTGCGCGACCGACATGGTCGATGCATTCGGCTCGTGCCGCCTCTGCCTCGTCGAGATCGAGGGCCGCGCCGGCACGCCGGCCTCCTGCACCACACCGGTGATGCCGGGCCTCGTCGTGCACACCCAGACCGACCGGCTGAAGAAGCTACGCAAGGGCGTGATGGAGCTCTACATCTCCGACCATCCGCTCGATTGCCTCACCTGCGGCGCCAACGGCGATTGCGAATTGCAGGATATGGCCGGCGCCGTCGGCCTGCGCGACGTGCGCTACGGCTATGAAGGTGAGAACCACGTCTTCGCCAAGACGGATGGCTGCACCAACGACAACTGGATGCCGAAAGACGAGTCCAACCCCTACTTCACCTACGATCCCTCCAAGTGCATCGTCTGCTCGCGCTGCGTCCGCGCCTGCGAGGAGGTGCAAGGCACCTTCGCGCTGACCATCTCCGGCCGCGGCTTCGACAGCCGCGTCTCGCCCGGCATGAGCGAAAGCTTCCTCGGCTCCGAATGCGTCTCCTGCGGCGCCTGCGTGCAGGCCTGCCCGACCGCGACACTGACGGAGAAATCGGTGATCGAGATCGGCCAGCCCGAACATTCGGTCGTGACCACCTGCGCCTATTGCGGCGTCGGCTGCGCCTTCAAGGCGGAGATGCGCGGCGAGGAAGTCGTGCGCATGGTGCCGTACAAGGACGGCAAGGCCAATCGCGGCCATTCCTGCGTCAAGGGCCGTTTCGCCTGGGGCTACACCAACCACAAGGAACGTATCCTCAAGCCGATGATCCGCGAACGGATCGAGGACCCCTGGCGCGAGGTGTCCTGGGACGAGGCGTTCTCCTTCGCCGCCGCCAGGATGCGCGGCATCCAAAAGAAGTACGGTCGCGACGCCATCGGCGGCATCACCTCGTCGCGCTGCACCAACGAAGAAACCTATCTGGTGCAGAAGCTGATCCGGGCCGGCTTCGGCAACAACAATGTCGATACCTGCGCACGCGTCTGCCATTCGCCGACCGGCTATGGCCTGTCGCAGACCTTCGGCACCTCGGCCGGCACCCAGGACTTCGACTCCGTGGAGAACACCGACGTCGCCGTCATCATCGGTGCCAATCCGGCCTCCGCCCACCCCGTCTTCGCCTCGCGCCTGAAGAAGCGGTTGCGCCAGGGTGCCAAGCTGATCGTGATCGATCCGCGCCGCACCGAGATGGTGGAATCGCCGCATGTGAAGGCGCTGCATCTGCCGCTGATGCCCGGCACCAACGTCGCGGTCGTGACCGCGCTGGCGCATGTCATCGTCACCGAGGGCCTCGTCGACGAAGCCTTCGTGCGCGAGCGCTGCGACTGGACCGAGTTCGAGGAATGGGCCGCCTTCGTCGCCCAGCCGAATAACAGCCCGGAAGCAACCGCGATCCTCACCGGCGTGGACCCCAAGGCGCTACGCGAAGCCGCCCGCATCTATGCCACCGGCGGCAACGGGGCGATCTACTACGGCCTCGGCGTCACCGAGCACAGCCAGGGTTCGACCACGGTGATCGCGATCGCCAACCTCGCGATGGCGACCGGCAATATCGGCCGTCCCGGCGTCGGCGTGAACCCGTTGCGCGGCCAGAACAACGTGCAGGGCTCCTGCGACATGGGCTCGTTCCCGCATGAGCTGCCAGGCTACCGCCACATCTCGGGCGATGCCGTGCGCGACCAGTTCGAGGCGCTCTGGAACGTCAAGCTCAACCCCGAGCCGGGCCTGCGCATCCCCAACATGTTCGATGCCGCGATCGAGGGCACGTTCATGGGCATCTATGTGCAGGGCGAGGACATCCTCCAGTCCGATCCCAACACCAAGCACGTCGTGGCGGCGCTGTCGTCGATGGAATGCGTCATCGTTCACGACCTCTTCCTGAACGAGACTGCGAACTACGCCCACGTCTTCCTGCCCGGCTCGAGCTTCCTTGAGAAGGACGGCACCTTCACCAACGCCGAACGCCGCATCCAGCGCGTGCGCAAGGTGATGACGCCGAAGAACGGCATGGCCGACTGGGAGGTCACCATCGGCCTTGCCAAGGCGATGGGCTTCGAGATGAACTACAGCCACCCGTCCGAGATCATGGACGAGATCGCGGCGCTGACGCCGACCTTCACCGGCGTGTCCTACGCCAAGCTCGACGAGCTCGGCTCGGTGCAGTGGCCGTGCAACGAGAAAGCGCCGGAGGGCACGCCGGTGATGCATATCGACGGCTTCGTCCGTGGCAAGGGCAAGTTCATCGTCACCGAATATGTCGCGACCGACGAGCGGACCGGCCCGCGCTTCCCGCTGCTGCTCACGACGGGGCGCATCCTCAGCCAGTACAATGTCGGCGCGCAGACCCGGCGCACCGATAACGTGGTCTGGCATGCCGAGGATCGGCTGGAGATCCACCCGCACGATGCCGAGCAGCGCGGCGTGCGCGACGGCGACTGGGTACGGTTGAAGAGCCGCGCCGGCGAGACCACGTTGCGCGCGGAGATCACCGATCGCGTCGCGCCAGGCGTCGTCTACACCACCTTCCACCACCCGGACACGCAGGCCAATGTCATCACGACGGAGTATTCGGACTGGGCCACCAACTGTCCCGAATACAAGGTCACGGCGGTGCAGATTTCGCCGTCGAACGGCCCGTCCGACTGGCAGAAGTCCTATGATGCGCAGGCGCGGCACTCCCGCCGCATCGCGCCTGCCGAAGCTGCGGAGTAACCGCATGCACGTGCCGGTTCAGGCTATCGACCGCGAGATCTGGCGCGACGGCGCGGCGTCCGAAGGGACGCGGCTGATCCCGGAGGAGACGCCGCTGGCGCTGACTTATAATGGCGGCACCTATGCCGTCATGATGGGGACGCCGCAGAACCTCGAAGACTTCGCCGTCGGCTTCAGCCTCAGCGAAGGCATCGTCGGATCGGTCGACGACATCCGCTCGCTCGAAATCGTCCGCCTCGACGACGGCATCGAGTTGCGCATGTGGCTTGCGCCGGACGAGGCCGCGCGCATCAGCGAACGGCGGCGTCATATCGCCGGCCCGACCGGCTGCGGCATCTGCGGCATCGAGTCCATTGCCGAAGCCGTGCGGCCTGCGGCCGTCGTGCCGCAGGTGCAGACCTTCACGCCCGAGCAGATCATGACGGCGATGCAGACCATCGCGCCGCTCCAATCGATCAACATGCAAACCCGCGCCGTTCACGCCGCCGCGTTCTGGTCCCCTGCCGGCAACATCGCCGCGCTGCGCGAGGATGTCGGCCGCCACAACGCGCTGGACAAGCTCGCAGGTGCGCTGGCGCGCAGCCGGACGGATGCGCGCGGCGGCATGGTGCTGCTGACGAGCCGCGTCTCGGTCGAGATGGTGCAGAAGACCGCCGCGATCGGCGCGCCGCTGATGGTCGCGGTCTCCGCGCCGACCGCGCTCGCGGTCCGCACGGCGGAAGCCGCCGGCATCACGCTGATCGCCATTGCCCGGCAAGACGGGTTCGAAGTGTTTACGCATGGCGGCCGCATCGTCGCCTGCCATGCCACGGAGGTTGCCGATGTCGCCTGACCGCCTGATCTACATGGCCAACCAGATCGGCAGGTTCTTTCAGAGCCAGGGCCATGACAAGGCCGTGCCGGGAATCGCCGAGCACATCAAGAAATTCTGGGATCCCCGAATGAAGCGCGCGATCTTCGCCCATCTCGACACGGGTGGCGCTGGCCTGGAGCCTAATGTCCGCGAGGCCATCACCTCGCTGAAGTCGGCGACGTCCCTTCCAGCAGCGCCCTGAACACGCGCCGCACCTCGCTCTGCGTCTCCTTCACACGCGCCTCCAGCGACGAGAAGTCCGGCGCATCGCCGGCGCGCGCCATCACGCGTTGGAGATCGGTGCCGGCGGTTTCCGGCTTGAAGCCGTCGCTGACGCAGAGCCGCAGGATCTGCGTCAGGTCGTGATAGAGCCGCGCTGCGGCACGCAGGATCTCGGCCTCCGACTGCGGCAGCACGCCGAGCCTGGCCGCATTGTCCAGCACCTGAAGCGTGCTGACGTCGAGAATATCCGGCTTGTGATGGGCATGCACGAGCTGGAGATATTGCGCGATGAAGTCGATGTCGATCATGCCGCCGGCGGCGTATTTGAGATCCCAATAATCGGTCTCGCCCTTCTCCTGGCCGATCGCGCGCCGCATGTCGGCGACGTCGTTGGCGATGATCGCAGGGTCGCGGCGGCGGGTCAGGACATCGCGGATGACGCGCGCGATCCGGTCGCCGAATTCAGGCGAAGCCGACACCACGCGCGCGCGCGTCAGCGCCATGTGCTCCCAGGTCCAGGCCTCGTTGGTCTGGTAATCCGCGAAGGAGGCAAGGCTCGAGGCCACCGGGCCGGCGCGCCCCGATGGGCGCAGCCGCATGTCGATCTCATAGAGCACGCCGTAATTGGTGCGCGTCGTGAAGGCGCTGATCAGGCGCTGGGTAAAGCGCGCGAAATAATGCGCGCCTTGAAGCGACTTCGGCCCATCCGAGTCCGGATTCTCGCTGTCGAAATCGTACAGCAGGATCAGGTCGAGATCGGACGAGGCGGTCATTTCGCGGCTGCCGAGCCGGCCCATCGCGATGATCGCCGTCTCCTGCCCCTTGATCCGGCCATGCTGGGCGGCAAAGCGATCGGCGACGAGGCCATGCACGGTGTGGACGATTCCTTCGGCGACGTCGGCAAAGGCCGTGCTCGCCTGCTGCGCCGAGACCGTGCCGGAGAGGATACGCGTGCCGATCAGGAACAGGCTCTCCTGCCCGAACAGGCGCAGGCGATCCAGGAACTCCTCATACGAGGCGGCATCCTGCACGGTGGCGGCGAGCCGCCCCGACAATTCCCGCCGGTCCGGCATCGCGCCGAAGAAGCGCGGATCGATCAGCCCGTCCATGAGCTGCGGCTGCCGCGCCAGCATCTCGCCGAGCCGCGGCGCCGCGCCCAGCACCAGCGCCACGAGCGCGACGAGATCGCGGTTCTGGCCAAGCAACGTGATCAGCCGGCCGCCACGCTGGAGCGCCCCAAGGAAATGATCGAACGCCACGACGGCGCGGTCCGGCTCCTCGCCGTGGGCGAGGCCGTCGATCAGGGCCGGCACGAATTCGATGAAGGCGCTTCGTGTCGCCCCATTGCGGAACACGCGATAGTCGCCGGTGATCCAGTCGCGCACCGTCTGCGCCACGGCGGCGGGCTTCTTGAAGCCGAGCGTCGTCAGGTGCTGGAGCAGGCGCGGATCGTCGGGACCTGCACTGTAGTCGAGCGCCGGCAGCTTTGCCGTGCCGGTCGGATCGTCGCCCTCGAACAGCTTCTCGTAGTGCCCCTGCACGATCTCGAGCTGCCGTAGCAGATCGCGGGCAAAGGCCTCGCGATCCGGATAGCCGAAGAACCGCGCAAAGCGCCCGACCGCCTCCTTGTCGTCGGGCAGCGCATGGGTCTGCTCGTCCGCGATCATCTGGAGGCGATGCTCGACCCGGCGGAGGAACTCGTACGCCCTGGTGAGCTCGTCACGCGCCGCGAGGGTGATCCATTTGCTGGCGGCAAGCACATCGAGCGCGGCGAGCGTCGGCCGCACCCGCAATTCCGGATGGCGGCCGCCGGCGATCAGCTGCTGGGTCTGCGCGAAAAACTCGATCTCGCGGATGCCGCCGCGACCGACCTTGACGTTGTGGCCTTCGACCGCGACCTCGCTCTGGCCGCGATAAGTCTGCATCTGCCGCTTCATGTCGTGCACGTCGGCAAGCGCGGCGAAATCGAGATGCTTGCGCCAGACGAAGGGGGCGATCTCGGCGAGCAGCGCCTCGCCTGCCCTGGCATCGCCGGCACAGGCGCGCGCCTTGATCATCGCGGCGCGCTCCCAGGTGCGCCCTTCCCGCTCGTAGTAATGCAGCGCGGCGTCCCGCGAGATCGCCACCTGCGTCGAGGACGGATCGGGGCGCAGCCGCAGATCGACGCGGAAGACGTAGCCGTCATAGGTGCGCTGCTGGAGAATGCGCGCCATGCCTTGCGTCACGCGGACGAAGAACGGCTGCGGCTCGATATCCGGCGCCAGCGTCGTGGCGTCAGGATCGAAGAACACGATGAGGTCGATGTCGCTGGAATAGTTCAGCTCGCCTGCACCCATCTTGCCCATCGCGAGCACGATCAGGCCGCTGCCCTCTTCCGGTGCCTCGGGATTGGGCGGGAAAAGTTTCCCACGTGCGGCTTCCTGCCGCAGCAGGTACTGAAGCGCCGCCTGCACGGAGGAGACCGCGACATCGGTCAGCGCCGCCGTCACCCGCATCACCGGCCAGACTCCGCCGATGTCGCACAGCGCGGTCAGAAGCGCCGCCTCCGCCTTCATGCGGCGAAGCAGCCGCATCACCTCGGCCTCGTCAGGTGCCGCGAGCACCGCACCTCTCGCCTCCGCGATCAGCGCGGCGAGATGAATATCCGGATCGCATTCGAGCAGCCGGATCAGGCGCAGCGGATCGGCGCGCACCAGATCGAACAGATAGGGCGAGAATTCCGCGATGCCGGCGAGGATATTCCGGGCGAAGGGATGAACCAGCAGCGCTTCGAGACGAGCCGATTGTGCCGGCTCGAGCGCGGCCAGCCAGTCTTCGAAGCGTCGTTCGTCGGTTGTGGAAGCGGCAATATGGGGAGCCTCCACGAAGCGCGCGGCCAGGCTCTCACCATGCTTGTCCGCGTTTCCCGGCGCGGAGTGGTTCATGCCACCTTCTGTGGCACATCCGGTATTGGAGGAGCAACCCTGTCGCCCGCGCCCACACGCGCCGGCAGCACCAGCGTGGCGACGAGGCCGGGATGGGCATCGCCCAGCCGCAATTCTCCGCCATGCAATGTGGCAACCGCGGCGGCGAGGCTGAGGCCGAGGCCGGAGCCCGGCAGCGTGCGGCTGGCCTCCAGCCGCACGAATCGTTCGACGGCGTGCTTGCGATCGGCTTCGGGAATACCGGGGCCGCGATCGGTGACGCTGAGCAGCACCTGGTCGCCCTCGCGCCTGGCCTCGATGAGGATCTGCCCAGAGTCCATGCTGACCACGGTTCCACCGGTCTGCGCGACCGGCTTGCCGTATTTGATCGCGTTCTCGACCAGATTGGCGAGCGCCTGGCTGATCAATTCGCGGTTGGCGTGAACCGGCGTCGGCTCGCATTTGACCTTCAAGGTCATGCCGTCGTCTTCAGCCAGGGGCTCGTAGAGCTCGTGGATGCCGCCTGCGACCTCGGCGGCATCGAAATCGTCCATGTTGCCGCGCGCCTGGCCGGACTCGGCGCGCGCGATCATCAGCAGCGCGTTGAAAGTGCGGATCAGCCCGTCCGATTCCTCGATGGTCCGCTCCAGCGCGGCGCGATAGTCGGCCTCGCAGCCGGATTTCGCCAACGCCTCCTCGGCGCGGTTGCGCAAGCGTGTCAGCGGCGTCTTGAGATCGTGGGCGATATTGTCGGAGACCTCCTTCAGCCCCGCCATCAGCGCCTCGATGCGCTCCAGCATGGCATTGAGGTTCTCGGCGAGGCGGTCGAGCTCGTCGCCGCTGCGCCCCACCGGCAGGCGCTCGCTGAGATCGCCGGTCATGATGCGATGCGCCGTGCCGCTCATCGCGTCGATGCGCCTCAGCACCCTGCGCGCGACGAAGACGCCGCCGCCGAGCCCGAGCACGACCACGATCAGGATCGACCATTGCGCGGCCTTGGCGACGATGCCGAACAGGCGCCGCCGCTCGGCGAGGTCGCGGCCGATCAGAAGCCGGAAGCCGTTCTCCAGTTCGGTGACGCGCACGAGCGCACGATGGTCGCGGTCATCCGCGTCCTCGATGCGCCGGTAAGCGGTTTCCGTCCAGCCGCGCGTCGCCATCACACCGGGCGCGAGCGAGCCGACATTGCCGGCGATCGCCTGCCCCGTCGGCGTGGTCACGAGATAGAGGTTGGCGCCGGGCCGCAGCGCCCGGTATTCGATCGCCAGCACCAGGCCGCGCAAGCCGCGACGGCCGTAGATCTCGTTGATCTCCGAGGTCTCCGCATTCACCGTCTGCGTGATTTCCTCGGTGATCAGCCGGCGCGTATTCCAGGCGAAATAGGCCAGCAGCGAGGCTGCGAACATCGCGAACAGCAGCAAATAGACCAGCGTCAGCCGGAACGCCGTGGTGCGGACGAGTTTACCGAATGCCGTCACGGATCATGTACCCGGCGCCGCGGATCGTGTGCAGCAGCGGCCGCTCGAATCCCTTGTCGATCTTGGAGCGCAGCCGCGAAATGTGCACGTCGATCACGTTGGTCTGCGGATCGAAATGATAGTCCCAGACGTTCTCCAGCAGCATGGTGCGCGTCACCACCTGGCCCGCATGCTTCATGAGGTATTCGAGCAGACGGAATTCGCGCGGCTGAAGCGTCAACTCGTCCTTGCCGCGGGCGACGCGATGGGAGAGCCGGTCGAGCTCGAGATCGCCGACACGATAGAGCGTGTCCTCGGCCGGGCCGCCGCGGCGGCGCGACAGCACCTCGACCCGCGCCAGGAGCTCGGCGAACGAATAGGGCTTTGGCAGGTAATCGTCGCCGCCGGCGCGCAGGCCCTTGATGCGGTCGTCGACCTGCCCGAGCGCGGAGAGAATCAGCACCGGCGCGGTATTGCCCTTGTCGCGCAGCGCGCCGATCAGCGACAGGCCGTCGCGCTTGGGCAGCATGCGGTCGACCACCAGCACGTCGTAATCGCCGCTCTCGGCCATGGCGAGGCCTTCCTCGCCGTCGGCGGCGTGGTCGGCAATGTGTCCGACTTCGCGAAACGCCTTCACGAGGTAGTCGGCGGATTCGCGGTCGTCTTCAATGATGAGGAGGCGCATCGTGCGTTCGGCGGCGGTCAAGGAGGTCACCTTCTCTAAACATGGCGCGAGCGGCAATCGCATGCAAGCCGAGTGGGAGAGTCTCGGGTCGAGAAAAAGGCGGGCGGTGAAGCTGGGGGGACCTCACCGCCCTAGGCCTTCCGACGGAGGGGGGCGTAATTCCACCGGAAGGTAGACTGGGGAAGCGAATGCTACGCTGCTCCCCCGAAGGGCGCCGGCGGCTGGGGCGACTGATGCCGGGCGACACCCTTCATTGCGTAGGCCTCCTGAGGGTTACCCCTTGGCGAGGGGAATTGCGACGAAGCGCGACTGGCCGCCACTCTTCACGCGCATCAGGACGCTGTTCTTGCTGTCGGTCCGCGCCGTGTTGATGGCGTCGCGGACATCGCCGGCGGTGCTCACGCTCTTGCCGCCGACTTCGAGAATCACGTCGCCTTCCTTGAAGCCGCGTTCGGCCGCGGCGCTCTTCGGATCGACTTCGGTAACCACGACGCCTTCCTTGCCGGCGCCGGCCACGGAATTCGCGGGCGCAACGGTCATGCCGAGCTTGGGCACGTCGGTACCCTTGCTCGCACCCTTGCCGCTGTCATTGTCGGTGTCGGCCTTGGCCTCGACCGTGTTCGGCAGCTGGCCCAGGGTGAGGTTCACGACCTTGTCCTGGCCCTTGTGCAGCACGTTGAGCTTCACGGTCGCGCCGGGGGCCAAGCCGCCAATGGTGCGGGCGAGCTCGCGGGCATCCTTGACGGATTCGCCGTTGACCGAGGTGATCACGTCGCCGGACTCGATGCCGGCCTTCGCGGCCGGACCGTTCGCCTGCGGCTCCGCCACCAGCGCGCCTTCAGCCTTCTTCATGCCGAGGCTGTCGGCGATATCGGACGTCACCGGCTGGATCTGCACGCCGATCCAGCCGCGGCTGACCGAGCCCTTGTCCTTGAGCTGGGCAACGACCGTCTTCACGGTGGAGGCGGGGATCGAGAACGCGATGCCGACGCTGCCGCCGGAGGGCGAGTAGATCGCGGTGTTGACGCCCATCACTTCGCCATTGGTGTCGAAAGCGGGACCGCCGGAATTGCCCTTGTTCACGGGCGCGTCGATCTGGATGAAATCGTCATAGGGACCGTTGCCGATGTCGCGGCCGCTGGCCGAGACGATGCCGGCGGTCACGGTGCCCCCGAGGCCAAAGGGATTGCCGACCGCGAGCACCCAGTCGCCGATCCGCGGCTTGGCGTCGGCAAGCTTGGCGAACGGGAAGTTCGAGCCGCCCTCGACCTTGATCAGGGCGAGGTCGGTGCGCTGGTCGGTGCCGATCACCTTGGCGGTATAGGTCTTGCCGTCGTCGGTGGTGACCTCGACCTTGTCGGCGCCGTCGACCACGTGGTTATTGGTCACGGCAAAGCCGTCGGCCGAGATGAAGAAGCCGGAGCCCTGGCCCTGCACGACGCGGCCACGGCCGCCGCCCTTCAGACCGGGGATGCCGTCCGGACCGCCGAAGCGGCGGAAGAAGCGCTCCATCGGCGAGCCCGGCTGGAACGGCGAGGAGGAATCATCGCCGTCATCGTTGCTGGCGGTCTTCTCCTTGATGTTGACCTTCACCGAGATCACCGACGGCTTCACGCGCTCGACGATGTCGGCGAAACCGACCGGGCGCTCGACCTTCCGGACCTCGTTGTTGACCTGCGCATGCGCCGGGCTGGAGAACAGGTCGGCCGGCGACACCGACGGGCTGAAGCCGTAGACGGCGGCGCCGAAGCCGGCGACGACCGAGGCCATCAGCGCGATCTTGCGCGCGGAGAAGACCGACCGGCGCGGCTGCCGGTAGGAGGGAAGGTTCGAAAGGTCGGGACGTTCGGTCATGCAGAGATCTCCAGGGCCTTGAAATCGATTTGGTGCCGGATGCCAGCACCTTGCGGACCTGAAGATGGGGACTCCCGCCTTACCGCGCGCTGGCGGCTGGGTTAAACTTTCGTAATGAAGGGGGCGATGCCGATGCGGCAGTTTAGCGCAGACCGAAAGTTGTGGTCTTACAGGAACTTATTCGAGTTCCGGTGACCGGCCCCGGGGCGGGGTTTTTGGCGATTTTAGCCCGCCCTGACGCTGACGATGAACTCGTCGACTTCACGCTTCAGGGTCTCGGCCTGCTGCGACAGATCGACGGCGGAATCCCGGGCCTCGGCCGCCATGCGACCGGTCTCGGCGGAGGTGGAGGTGATCTGGACGATGTGATTGGACACCTCGCGCGTACCGCGCGCGGCGTCCTGGACGCTGCGCGTGATGTCCTGGGTGGCGTTGCGCTGCCGGGCGGTGTCGACCTCGATGCCGGACATGATCGACGAGATCTCCGACAGCGTCTTCGAGATGCCGTCGATCGCCGCGCGTGTCTCTGCGGTGATGCCCTGGATGCTGGCGACATGGGAGGTGATCTCCTCCGTCGCCTTGCTGGTCTGGTGCGCGAGGCTCTTCACCTCGGAGGCGACGACGGCAAACCCCTTGCCGGCCTCCCCTGCCCGCGCCGCCTCGATGGTGGCGTTGAGCGCCAGCAGGTTGGTCTGCGATGCGATCGCCTGCACGAGTTGCACGACCTCGCCGATCTTGTCGGCGGCATCCGACAGCGTGTGGATGGTGTCGCGGCTCTTCTCGGCTTGCGCTGCCGCGCCCTCGGCGCGCTGGGTCGCATCGGTGACGCGGCGGCTGATCGTGCCGATCGAATTCGTCATCTCCTCGGCGGAGCCCGCGACCGTCTGGACGCTGGCGCTGGCCTGGCTCGCTCCGCTCGCCACCGCACTCGCCTTGGTGCTGGTGTCGTTGGCCGTCCGCGACAGCGTCTCGGCATTGCTCTTCAGATGCACGGCCGACGAGGCCACGCTGTCGACGACGCTGGCGACGAGATCGTTGAAGCGCTTGATCCGGTCGTCGAGGAATGTCGACCGCTCGGCCTGGTGCTGCGCTTCATGCAATTGCCGCTCCGTGAGGCGGCGCCGTTCGAGCCCATTGGTCTTGAAGACCTCCAGCGCGCCGGCGAGCAGGCCGATCTCGTTGGTGCCGCCGAGCCCGGGCACGGGCGTTTCGAACTTCTGGTCGGCGACCTCGCGCATGGCATGCACGATCGCCGCCAAGGGACTGAGGATGCCGTTGCGCACGGCAAACCAGGTCGTGAGGCAGATCGCGCAGGCGACGACCGCGATCACGCCGCAGGCGATCAGGAAATAGGAGAATGCGGCCTGCGCCTGCTGGTAGATCTGCATCGCGTGATCGCGCGCGGGCCCGCTCAGCGCAGCAAAGTCCGACGACAGGCTGGTGATCTCGTTGTTGAGATAGAGCACCGCGACGAATCCGGTGCCGCCGCCGATGCCCAGCAGGAACAATAATGCAGCGACGACGGCGCCGACAAGGAAGCGGATCGTCAGATTGCTGTTCGTGAACATCGCTGAGGACTCAAACGTCTGGAATCGAATTTCGCGACAAGCTTCCAGACAAAGGTCAACAGAGCATGAAACACGCAGCGCCAGACGGCCTACGTATCATTACGTAAGCCGGGACGACTTGAAGCAGCTAGGACGGCTTCGTCTCGTCCGACATCAATGCCGCGAGCCTCGCCTCTTCATCGGGCGTGAGCGGCGGCGCAGGTAGGTCTGCACCGCTCCGCGCGCGGCGCCGGATTTGCAGCCACAGCGCCAGGCCGCCCCCCGTCAGCAGCAATGGCCCGAGCAACCACAGCAGCATGGTCTGCCGCTCGAAGCGCGGCTTGAGCAGCACGAACTCGCCATAGCGCGCGACCAGGAAGTCGAGCACCTGCGAGTTGCTGTCGCCGGCCGCGATGCGCTCGCGCACCAGGAGCCGCAGGTCGCGCGCCAGCGGCGCATCGGAATCGTCGATCGACTGGTTCTGGCAGACCATGCAGCGCAGCTCGCGCGACAGGTCGCGCGCGCGCGCCTCTTTCGCCGGATCCGACATGATCTCGTCGGGCTGCACGGCATGCACCGCAGGCGAAGCGAGCAGCGCAAGCGCGACGAACGCGGCCATCATCCAGCGCATCGGATCACTCCGCCGGCTGCAGGCGCTGCTTGGCCCGCGCCGGTTTTGGCGCGCCGACCCGCAGGCGGCGGTCGGACAGCGACAGCACGCCGCCGAAGGCCATCAGCACCGGCCCCCACCAGATCAGCAGCACCAGCGGCTTGTGATAGATGCGCACCGCAATCGCGCCCTCGGCGTTGGCATCGCCCAGCGAGATGTAGAGCTGGCTCGCACCGCGGGTCAGCAGCGCGGCCTCCGTGGTGGAGGAGCCGCGGGTGGTGAAGCTACGCTTGGACGGCGTCATGACGCTCAGCGCCTCACCGTTGCGGCTGACGTTGAACTCGGCGATCATCTCGCGGTAGTTCGGACCCTGACGCTGAAACAACCCGTCGAGCTTGACGTCGTAGCCGGCGACATGAGCGACGTCGCTCTGCTTCATCGTCGCGATGTATTCGCTGTTCCAGGTGGCCTCGCAGACGATCCCGATCAGCGCGACGCCGAGGCCGGCATGCGCCAACGCCGCGCCCCAGGCCGAGCGCGGCAGGCCGCGCGCCCGGTGCAGCACCGTCGCGAACGGCAGACGAACCAGGCCGGTCCGCTCGACCAGATCGGTGACGGCGCCGGCGATGACGAAGACGCCGAGCCCGATCGCGAGCGGTGCGAGCGCGCTGCCACCACGCGTCCAGGCCCAGACGATCGCGACGACGACGAGCCCGGCAACGCCAGCCGCGAGCAGGCGCTGGGTGACGCCGAGCAGATCGCCGCGCTTCCACGCCAGCATCGGCCCGAACGGCACGGCGAGCAGCAGCAGGGTAAACAGCGGTGCAAAGGTGAGGTTGTAGAACGGCGCGCCGACCGACATCTTGAAATCGGCGAGCATCTCCATCGCCAGCGGATAGAGCGTGCCGAACAGCACGACCGCGCAGGCGACGGTCAGCAGCAGATTGTTCAGCACCAGCGCGCCCTCGCGCGAGATCGGCGCGAACAGGCCGCCCTGCTTCAACGACGTCGCGCGGCCCGCGAACAACGACAGGCTGCCGCCGATGAACAGGCAGAGGATCAGCAGGATGAACACGCCGCGGGTCGGATCGGTGGCAAAGGCATGCACGGAGGTGATGACGCCGGACCGCACCAGGAAGGTGCCGAGCAGCGACAGCGAGAAGGTCAGGATCGACAACAGGATGGTCCAGACCTTCAGCGCGTTGCGCTTCTCCATCACCAGCGCCGAATGGAGCAGCGCGGTGCCGGCAAGCCACGGCATCAGCGAGGCGTTCTCGACCGGATCCCAGAACCACCAGCCGCCCCAGCCGAGTTCGTAATAGGCCCAGTAGGAACCCATCGCGATGCCGAGCGTCAGGAAGATCCACGCAACCAGCGTCCACGGCCGCACCCAGCGCGCCCAGGCGGCGTCGATCCGTCCCTCCATCAGCGCCGCGATGGCAAAGGAGAACGAGATCGAGAAACCGACATAGCCGAGATAAAGCATCGGCGGATGCACGGCGAGACCGATGTCCTGCAGCACCGGATTGAGATCGCGTCCCTCGATCGGCGGGCTGGCGATACGCAGGAACGGGTTCGAGGTCACCAGGATGAAGAGATAGAAGGCGCTGGCGATCCAGGCCTGCACGGCGAGCACATGCGCGCGCAGCGACAGCGGAAGGTTGTTGCCGAACGCCGCGACCAATCCGCCGAACAGCGCCAGGATCGACACCCACAGCAGCATCGAGCCTTCATGGTTTCCCCACACGCCGGTGATCTTGTAGAGCAGCGGCTTCATGGAGTGGGAATTCTCGTAGACGTTGGCAACGGAGAAATCCGAATTCACATGCAGCATTACCAGCGCCACGAACGAGGCGCCGACGAACAGCAGCTGCGCCAGCGCGGTGGAGCGCGCCACGTTCATCAACGCATCGTCGCGCAGCCGCGCGCCGATCAGCGGCACGATGGATTGGATCAGTGCCAGCCCGAGCGCCAGCACCAGCGCGTAATGCCCGGATTCCGCGATCACCGCACCGCTCCTTGCGGGTTGCCCTGCGCTGCCGTGGCCGCAGGCTTGACGCCATCAGAAGCCTTGCCGCCGTAATCGTCCTTCCAGTGCCCCTGCTTCTTCAGGGCATCTGCGACGTCCTTGGGCATGTAGGTCTCGTCGTGCTTGGCAAGCACGGTGTCGGCCTTGAACACGCCGTTGGCATCGAGCGCGCCTTCGGCGACAACGCCCTGCCCTTCGCGGAACAGGTCGGGCAGGATGCCCTTGTAGGCGACCGGCAGCTTGGCGTTGCCGTCGGCGACCTCGAAGCTCACCGCGAGATTGTCGCCACGCTGGAGCGAGCCCGGCTGCACCAGGCCGCCGAGACGAAACCTCTTGCCGGCCTGAACGTGCTTCTCGGCGACCATGGTCGGAGTCGAGAAAAACACGATGGAGTCGCGAAGTGCGTTCAGCACCAGCGCGGCGGCGAGCGCGAGCACGGCGAGCGAGCCGCCGATGATGGTCATGCGTCGCTGCTTGCGGGTCATGGCGTATCCGTTCTCCGCTCGTCTCGTCCTGACATCGTCATCCGTCGAGCCCGAGTGTTTTGAGGCCTTCGTTGAGCTGGCGGAGCCGTTCGCCATCCTTGGCGACCGCTTGACGGGCATCGCTCGATGCGCCGACCGCCTTGTCGCGATCGCCCATCACGAGATAAGCGCGCACCAGGCGCAACCAGCCGTCGACATCGTCGCCGTTCTGCTTCAAGCGCGTCGCCAGACGTTCGACCATGCCGCGGACCATGGCGCCGCGATCGCCCTCGCTCATGTCCTTGGAGGCTGCAACGGTCTCGTCCGACAGTGCCGGCATCGTGCCGCCGCCGACCCGCGCCAGCGAGGACTGCACCAGGGGCCGCCACGGCGCATCCGCCGGAGCCTTGACCAGCAGCGCGCGCCAGATGGTGGCGGCCTCGTCCTTGCGGCCGTCCTGCTCGGCGGCGAGACCGAGGAAGTAGTTCGCCTTGGGATCGTCCGCGTCCAGGGCATGCGCGCGCTCGAACTCGGTCTTGGCCTCGGCGGTCACCACGCCGCCCGCAGCGGCCGAGATTGCTTCGCCGAGATCGGATCTGCGCTCCGGGCTCTCACCATTGTAGGTGAGCGAGTTGCGATAGGCCCGCACGGCATCGTCGAAGCGGCCGAGCCGCTGCAGCACCGGCGCGAGCACGTTCCAGCCGCGTCCGTCGGCCGGATTCTTTTCCAGATGTTGCTCGACCTGCACGACGAGGTTCTCCAGCGATCGCGCCATGCCGGAACCGGACCCGCGCTCCCGCTGCGCCAGCGGAAAGTCCTGAAGCCGGGGTGAGCCGAGCGGCATGTAGACGCCGATCGCAACGAGCGGCAGACCGACAAGCGCCAATACGGCTGCCGTGCGGCGCCATTTGAGGCTCGATGTCGGCTCCGACACGGTCTCGCTGCTGGCGGCAGCGAGCAGCCTGCGGCTGATCTCGACACGCGCAGCCTCGGCTTCAGGCGCAGCGATCAGTCCCGAGGCAAGGTCACGCTCGATCTCGGTCAACTGGTCCTTGTAGACGACGACCTCGCTGCCCTGATTTTGCGCGCGCGCGCTGCGGCCGAGCGGCCAGAGCACGGCGAAAATCGCCGCGACCGTCATCAGCGCGAACACGAACCATAACGTCATCTGGCAAGCTTCCGGCAGCGCTATCCGCGCCCATAGGTCGCTTTACACCACGGCTGGACGATGCGGCAATTGACAATTATCAATCTGGCGCGACCGGCCACAGCCCCGAAACGGCGGAAATCCAACGGCTTAGCCGATCTCGAAGTCCGCGCTCCGAGCGGCGTCCTCGCCGTGACCGTTGAAGGCCTTCAGGAAGTATGTTCCCGGCTCGACGGCGTCAGGCAATCTGATGCGCAACGCTCCGACCGGAACCGGAGACGCAACCCTCGTGACCGTTTCAGACAGTTGCCGACCGCTTACCTTCTCGACCAGCACCACCTTCGCGCCGACCATCAGTCTTTGATATTTGGCAACAATGACGCGGTTCTCGATTTCGATGGAGCTGATAACGGGTTTCATGCGCCCACAAATAGAAATTCCCCGGACTTGCACCGGGACCGTAGGGCTCGTCACCGGTAGCGTCAACTACAAATTGTGGTTGCAAAATATGCGCTTGGATCAGCTTGCGCGCGACGATTTGCGCTCGCCCGTGAGTGCGTTCTCCGCGGCGCGGCTCATCAGCGACGCGTAGTCATCGCCGAACAGCACCTGGCAGAAGCGAATCGCGGCCTGCACCTGCTGCTGCCGATAGGCGCGGACCTTGTGATCGGCGGCGCGTAGCGCCTGCACCAGTTGCTCGGTCGAGCGCTCGACATATTGCTGCAGGTCGGAATAGGTGCGCAGTGTCACCTCGTTGATCGCGAGCTCGCTGGCGTAGTTGCGGCAGGTCGCGACGAAATCGATCAGCGCCGCGGTTTCCTCCACCTCGGTGCTGTCGATCCGCGCGCCCGGCGGAATGTCCTTCTCGGGGCGCTGGCGCAGGATGCGGCGAACGCGGCCGGGAACGCTGTCGATCTCGGATTGCAGGGCATTGGAGATATCGGCCCGGATCGAGGTCAGCTGCTTGCCCCACGCGGAATCGTTGCGCAGGTCGAGTTCGGTGCGCAGGCCGCGCACGCCGTCATGCAGCGCCTTGAGATTGTCGGCGACGTTGTCGAAATGGCCGCGCTTGATGTCCATGCGCAGGATCGCGGCCACGCAGGACAGATCGTGCAGCGCGATCGTGACGGCGACGCCATAGGGCGTTGCCGCCACGCGGATCTCGTCGTCCGATGCGGCAATCTTGATGGCGAGGCGGATGATCTGCCACGGCGCGGTCATGCGCTGCACGACGATCGACAGCGCGAAGGGCAGCATCTGCGGCGTCTGGAGGACGGGGATGTTGAGCGCTGACGACACCGAGGCGATCTGGGAGTCGCCGAAGGCGCGCAGGAAGCGCGGCAGCTTCTCGTTCAGGGTGGCGATGGCGTCCCGGACCTGGAGCACCGCCCCGACCGAATAGAGGTCCTCGATCACGTTGGGCGGGCCGACGCGGGCCAGCGCACGCGACTTGTCGCCGCCGCCCGGTCCGGTCAGCTGGACGATGGCGTCCGCCGCCACCGTCTGGAGCTTCTGGGCGAGCGCTTCGACCTGCCCCGCGCTGTCGGCAGCCGGCATGCGCGCCAGCGTCGCCTCGAATTCGTTCACCTTGTCCGGCGCGCCGTCACGGCCGAGCCATTGCCAGATCGGATGCAGCGAGGAGCGGCGGATCTGTCCGACCCGGATCGGAGCGCCCGCCTCGACGAGGAACGGTTCCAGCACCTGGAACAGGAGGCGCGACAGGTCGTCCGTGCGCGGTGGCGGGGTTTCGTCGGCTTCCGTCTTGCGGACGATCTTGCGCAGCTGCTCGAGCACGAGGGTCGCCACGGCCGTGTCCTGGCCACGCTCGAGCGCGCGCTCGAACTCCCGCATCAGCAGCGCCTGCGACTGCGGCGGGAGCTGCGCGAGATATTCCCTCAGCCGCTCGATCGATGTCTGGCTCATGCGCCCGGGTAATGCACGGTAAAGTGGCGGACATGGGATGCGTCCGGGGCGCGATCATAGGAGACTGCGCCTTAAGAAGCCGTTGAGGACGTTGGCCCGAATCCTCCCGTTTGCTTGCGGATCGGCGGTTCCGGAGCCAAAAAATCCTGTTGGAACAAAGGATTATATTCCGGGGAGGACCAACTCGGCCCGCAAGCCGCCAATCGGCGCGCCGCCGAGGGAGAGGTTGCCGCCATAGAGCGCGGCAAGGTCGACCACGATGGAAAGCCCGAGCCCCGAGCCGGGCTTGGACTCGTCGAGCCGCTGGCCACGCCGGGAGACCTGGGTGCGCTCCGCCTCCGACAGGCCGCGGCCATCGTCATCGACGATGATCCGCAGGCGCGGGCCCGCGCCTGCCTGGTGCGGCGCTTCCACCAGCACCTCGATGAAGACCCGGGAGGCGGCCCATTTGCAGGCATTGTCGACGAGATTGCCGACCATCTCCTCCAGATCCTGCCGCTCGCCCCGGAATTTTGCCGACGGATCGGCCTTGGCCTCGACGATGATGCCGCGGTTACGGTGGATTTTCTCCATCGTCCGCCGTAGCGCCTCGATGGCGGGCGCCACCTCGGTCACGGTCGCGACGACCGAGACGCGCGCGGCGATGCGCGCCCGCTCCAGGTGATGGGCGACCTGGTCGCGCATCACGTCCGCCTGCTCCATCACCTTGACCGCGAACGGATCGGCGGCGTGTACGCCGGCCTCGTTGACGATGACCGAAAGCGGCGTCTTGATCGCATGGGCGAGATTGCCGACATGGGTGCGCGCGCGCTCGACGATCTCGCGATTGGCGTCGATCAGCGCATTGGTCTCGCGCGCGAGCGGCGCGATCTCGACCGGGAATTCGCCTTCGAGCCGCTCCGCCCGCCCGGAGCGGATGTCGGCGATCGATTCCGAGATGCGCTTGAGCGGCGCCAGGCCGAAGCGGACCTGGAATACCGTGGTCAGGAGCAGCACGATGCCGAGCGCGGTGAAGGTGCCGCCGAGATAGTAGTCGAAGCTGCGCGTCTCGTCGAAAATCTCGGTGTCGTCGCCGGCGACGCTGACCAGATATTTGCCGTCGGCGCCGAGATCGACCGGCCGTTCGACCATCCGCAGGTTCTGCCCCTCGGGACCGTCGACATAGCCGAGCCGGATGCCGGCGGCGGTGAGCTCGGCGCCCTGCTCCTCCAGCTTCGGCAGCTTCTTGTCCCAGAGCGAGCGCGAGGAACGCACCTCCGGCTTTTCGGTGTCGGTGCGCGTGATCTGCCAATACCAGCCGGACAGCGGCAGCTCGAACAGGGGCTCGCCGAGCGACTGGAACTGGCGGTCCGGCGGCTCGTCCGGGGTCGCGACCTCCGCGATCAGCGTGCGGAGATAGAGATTGAGCCGGCGGTCGAAGGCACGCTCGGTCGCGTTCTTGTAGACCGACGACAGCACCACGCCGGTGATGGCCAGGATCACCACGAGCCATGCCGTCGCCGACAGGAACAGGCGGTTCGCAAGCGAGCTAGCGGCCATCGGAACGATCCCGGGAGGCGCAGGATGGAAGGGCGTCGGACATCATGACCGGACCAAGGCCCCGTGTTCGGCCTCCCGTCAAGCCCGAGAAGACCTCAAGCGCCCGGAGCGGGCGGCGGGGTCAGGAGATAGCCGAGGCCGCGGACGGTCTGGATGATGTCGACGTCGAGCTTCTTGCGGATGCGGCCGACGAAGACCTCGATGGTGTTGGAGTCGCGGTCGAAGTCCTGATCGTAGAGATGCTCGACCAGCTCGGTGCGGGACACGACGCGCCCGGAATGGTGCATCAGGTAGGCCAGAAGCCGATATTCGTGCGAGGTCATCTTGACGGGATTGCCGGAGACGCTGACCCGGCCGGTCCTGGTGTCGAGTGTGACCGGGCCGCAGCTGAGTTCGCTCTGCGCATGGCCGGTGGAGCGGCGCAGCAGCGCACGGATGCGCGCCAACACCTCCTCCAGATGGAACGGCTTTGCGACGTAGTCGTCGGCGCCGGCATCGAAGCCCTGGACCTTGTCGCTCCAGCGGTCGCGCGCGGTCAGGATCAGGACCGGCATGGTGCGGCCGTTGCGGCGCCAGGCCTCCAGCACCGAGATGCCGTCCTTCTTCGGCAGGCCGATGTCGAGCACGACGGCATCGTACGGCTCGTTGTCGCCGAGATAGTGCCCCTCCTCCCCGTCGAAGGCGCGGTCGACGACATAGCCGGCGTCCGTCAGCGCCTTGGTGAGCTGGCGATTGAGATCGGGGTCGTCCTCAACAACGAGCAGGCGCACGCTTCTCTCCAAAGATAGGCCGCATGAATGACAGCCTCAGATGAACAATTCCGGCGTGAACTGAATATGAACGCGGGGAACTGCCTGCGTTACTTTTTGGTCATATACGCCCTGTCACGCGCCGACGCGACTGCGCCCGCCAGGCAGCCGGACGAGCCGGCGGCATGGCGGGCGCAATGTGCCGCGTTACGCGGCGAGTCGGAAGGCCCGGGACCTTCGGATCCGGCCGTCAGGTCCGGAAGAATACGAACCAGATGACGGCGAGGATCAGGATCGCGAGCCCGGTCGAGATGGCGAGCAGCGCGGCCACCGACGGCCCGGGCTCGCCCTGGCGCGCCTCGGTTGCAGTTTCGACGATCTGATGCTGGTCTCGCGTGGTTGCCATGATGCCCTCAATCTCCGCCCCTGCGTCTCACCTCCGATGACCGCAACCTCCTCACGGCCCTGTGTCCTGAGCCAACGCCCGATCCGATGCGATGTTCCGGCTTTTGCCCTGGGCCCAGGCAGCAACCGCATGCGGGGCGGCCGGTTAACGCAGTTGCAAGATTCCGCGCCGAGCCGTGTATGATTCGGAGTTCCCCGATGGTATCTTCATAAGTCTGTCCCCGTTGCGTTTGGAGTAGCCCATGGCCCCCCGCGCCAATTGGAAGGGTTTTTTGCGTTTGTCGCTCGTGACCTGCCCGGTCGCGCTCTATCCGGCTACTTCGGATACCGAGAAGGTCTCCTTCAACCAGATCAACCGCAAGACCGGCCACCGGATCAAGTACCTCAAGGTCGACGCCGAGACCGGTGACGAGGTGACCTCCGAGGACATCGTCAAGGGCTACAAGGTCGACACCGACACCTATATCGAGGTCACCAAGGACGAGCTCGACGAGATCGCGCTCGACTCGACGCACACGATCGAGATCGACGAGTTCGTGCCGAAGGCCGACATCGACAACCGCTACCTGATCCGCCCCTATTATCTCGTGCCGGACGGCAAGGTCGGCCACGACGCCTTTGCGGTGATCCGCGAGACCATCCGCAGCATGGACAAGGTCGCGATCGGCCGCGTGGTGCTGACCAACCGCGAGCACATCATCGCGCTGGAGCCGCTCGAGAGCGGCCTGATGGGCACGCTGCTGCGCTACCCCTACGAGGTCCGCAGCGAGAAGGAATATTTCGACGACATCCAGGACGTGAAGCTGACGAAGGACATGCTCGACCTTGCAAAGCACATCGTCGAGAAGAAGTCCGGCGCGTTCGAGCCCGAGCTGTTCGAGGACCATTACGAGGCCGCGCTGATCGATCTCATCAACAAGAAGCGCGCGGGCGCCCCGATCGCGACCAAGGCGGCGCCGAAGACGGGCGGCAACGTCATCAACCTGATGGACGCGCTGAAGAAGAGCCTCGCGAGCGAGAAGGACGCAGCTCCGGCCGCGAAGGAGACCGTCAAGGAAGCCGTCAAGGGCAAGAAGCCGAAGAAGCGCGCCGAAGGCCAGCGCGAGATGCTGCTGCCGATATCAGGCAAGGGCGGCAAGGAGGCTGCGGCGAAGCCGGCCCCCAAGGAAGCTGCGAAGAAGGCCGACAAGCCGGTGCGCGCGCCGGCGCGGGCGAAGAAGGCCGGCTAGCTGCACGCACCTTATGATCGCGCCGTGATGTCTCCCCTCGCCGGTCGGCTGGCCTGACATGCCCTGGTCGACGGCGTTCGACGATCCGATCTCGTTGCGCAACGGGCGCAAGCTGCGGACGCTGCAACAGGCGGCCGATCACATCATGCAGCTGCCCGAGGACGCGCAGCACGCGAACCACTGGCAGACCGCGATCGAGACCCTGATCCATGCGGCCGAGACGGGCGGCGGCTGGATGATGTTCGCCCGCATCGCGATGTTGCGGGCGCTGAACGCGGACATCGGTCGCAAGTAGGCCCTCCCTGGCGCGGCGTCGCCTTGCAGCCCTTGCCCTGCTGAGACATAGCCTCAACAATCCGTTAAGCGGTGCCATCGCTTTCGGCGCCCGCCAGCGAGGCAGCAAGTAATCCTACGGTAGACAAAATTAACCGTCGATTCCCGTTGCGCGCCACAAGGTCGCGCCGTCGATCGAACCAGGGTTTGCACGCCGTGCAGCAGCAGGACGCCAGAAAGAACTACATCGGCCTCGTGAACGACACGTGCGAGGACAAGCGCCGCGCAGACAGCGCGGCGCGGTCACAGCCGCGCGTCATGCGCAATCTGGTCGGGCGCCTCGCAGCGGTGCTGAGACGCCCCGGCAAGGCCGCACCTGGGCGCGCGATCGAGTCCTGAAAGCGACGACGCCGTCAAATCCACCCGAATTGGGTGACGAAACCTTAAGTCAATAAATGCCAGCATATAAGGCCTGAGGTCGCGGTCCGCCCCCGCCTGCAATTTAACGCGCGCCCTGCAAAAGTTAGTGAATCAATTTACCATTCCGAAAACGGCGCCAGCCTAGGTTGGACGGATGAACGGGAGTTGACGATGGCATTGCTCAGGTCCTTTCTTGCCGATGAAAGTGCAGCTACCGCTATCGAGTATTGCCTGATTGCCGCCGGCATCGCGCTCGCGATCGTCACGGTCGTGAACAACACGGGCAGCGCGCTTCTGAACAACAAGTTCAAGTCGATCGAAACGGCCACGAAGTAGGCGGCATATCCCGGCCCGAGGTAACCTTCCGACATCGGCGCGGCCGCGACGGCGCGCAGGCCTGCCGGCGTGGCAGACCATGATCTGGGTCAACAGCACCAGGACCGCGATGGCTCAGCATGGAGGCTTCCTCGCTGCCGGCCCGTCCATGCACCCAGACCTCCCGCACTCCCAACTGAAGATCCGCCGCGTTCGCCTCGATACCGGCCGCGAGAACGTCGTGGTCATCTCCAGGCAATCGAAGGCGCTGTTGGAGACGCTGCTCACGCCACCGAGCCTTCGTGATTGCAGCAACACGAACATCGCGGAATTTCCTTTTCATTAGCGCTGGGCATACGGCAACGGCGCCCAGCTTCCGCGTGACGTTTGATCTTTACGATGTTCGCGCTATGCACGTTGTGTCGTGCAATTGCACCTTTGCAGAGCGCAGGCTCGAACTCCAGCGGCCCGATCACATGGCATTTTCCGACAGGCCGACCTTGACGATCCGGGCTCATCTTGGCTCGGATCGATCGGTGACGATCACCGTTCTTGCAATGCTGGCGGCCGTCTCGTTCCTTCCGGTGCTGCTGACCCCTATTCCCGCGATGGTCGATTATCCCAATCACCTCGCCCGCATGTATATTTTGAGCCAGAGCGGTACTCCCAACGCCAATCCGCATTACGAGGTGGCTTGGGCATTCTATCCCAACCTTGGAATGGACCTGCTGGTCCCGCAGATAGCGCGGCTGATGAGCGTCGAGAACGCCACACGGCTGTTTCTGCTCCTGAGCCAATTGTTGATCGTAGGGGGTGCGCTTCTGCTCGAATGGGCCCGCAAGGGACGTGTCCATCTCGCCGGCTTTGCGGCGCTCGCCTTCCTCTACTGCCTGCCGTTCAGCTGGGGCTTCGTGAATTTCGAGTTCGGGCTAGGCCTCGCCCTCTGGGGCATTGCCGTCTATCTGATGCTGGCAGACGGCCCATGGCCACGGCGCTTCGTCGTCAACACGGTCTTCGTCGCTGCGCTGTATGCGGCGCATTTCTTCTCCCTCGGCATCTACGGCGCGACGCTGGGCCTTTACGAGCTCTGGCGCATCCGCCACCACGGAATATCGTACCGGGTCGCGGCCGGGCGGCTTGGCGCGCTGGCCATACCGGCGCTCGTCCTGTTCGGGATCATGCATATGACTGCAGGCTCGATCGGAAGCGAAGGTACGAGCTGGTTCCTCGGATTCAAGCCGATCTGGCCGCTGCGCATCATGAACGGCTACAATTTGACGCTATCGGCAATGACCGGGCTGGCGCTGATGATCTCGTTGCTCTTCGCCGCAAGACGCGGCGTGCTCAAGCTTGAGCCGGCCGGAATCTGGCTCGCGATCGGCTTTGCGCTCTTGTACCTCGTCATTCCCTCGAAGCTGTTCGGAACCTCGTTTGTCGACCTCCGCGTGATTCCCGCCGCGGCTCTGATCCTTCCGGCCTTCTGCTCGCTGTCCCTGCCCAACCGTGCCTGGAGAATGGCTGCGCTCGCTGCGATCAGTGGCATCATCCTGATCAATCTCGCCGTCGTCCTCGCGGTGTGGTTGCCTTACCGCACTAACTTTGCGGCCATCATCAGGTCGTTCGAAAAGATCGATCGCGGCTCACGCGTCCTCGTTGGCAGCACGGGCGACCTTGGAGACCCGCCCTTCGCCGACCTCACGTCCTATCCAATGTTCTATGCGCCGACGCTGGCCGTGCACTATGCCAACGCCTTCGTGCCCAATTTATTCACGGAAGAGGGCAAGCAGCCGGTGCGGCCACGCGGGGCCGTGCGCCGTCTTGCCATTCCCTACGGAGGGCCGGTGCCGTCAAGCCTGCTGACGGCGATTGTGACAAGCCAGCCGCGGGCGGACGTTCCGCCGTTCGTCCGCACCTGGCACCAGGATTTCGACTATCTCTATGTGCTTGGACCGCCCGGGCCCAACCCGCTGCCTGATCTGCTGGACGAGCTGGACACCTCGGAACGATTTGTTCTCTACAAGATCCGCCACAGGTCCTAGGCCGAAGCCACAGCTGCACAGCGTGGTTAATCGGGCATCAACATCCCCGCTCCCTCCCGGCCCCGGCCGCCCCCGGGCCGGCCGCATCGCCCGGGAGCCCTAGATCCTTAACAGTTGCGGCAAGGCGACCTTAACCACCGGCGAATTAGACTTGCGCCCCTGCAACCGAGTTGGACACCCTCGCATGGCGGCCAGTTTCAAATCGATCCGCTACAGCCTCGTCATCCCCGTGTTCAACGAGGAAGCCGTGCTGCCGATCCTGCTGCGCCGGCTCGACCTGGTCTTGTCCCGGCTCGACGGGCCGGCGGAAGCGATCTTCGTCGACGACGGCAGCAGCGATTCCAGCTCGATCGTGCTGCGGGCGCTCGCCACGCGCGACCCGCGCTTTCGCTACATCGGCTTGTCGCGCAATTTCGGCCATCAGGTCGCCATCACCGCCGGCATGGACGCCGCGCAAGGTGACGCGATCATCGTCATGGATGCCGATTTGCAGGATCCTCCCGAAGTGATCGAGCAATTGATCGCAAAATGGCAGGAAGGCAACGACATCGTCCACGCCCGCCGCCTGTCGCGCGACGGCGAAAGCCGATTCAAGCGCGCGACGGCGCATCTCTTCTACCGGCTTCTCGGCAGGATGTCCTCTGTCGGCATCCCCGCCGATGTCGGCGATTTCCGCCTGATCGACCGCAAGGTGCTCGACGCCCTGCGGCAGATGCCGGAGCAGGACCGCTACGTCCGCGGCATGATCGCCTGGCTCGGCTTCCGGCAGACCGAGGTCACCTTCCACCGCCTCGAGCGCGCAGCGGGCGAAACCAAATACCCGCTGTTCAAGATGGTGCGGCTCGCGACGAACGCCGCGCTCGGTTTTTCGGATCTGCCCTTGCGGCTGGCAGTCTGGTGCGGATTGACGGTCTCGGGACTCGCACTCCTCTACGGCGGCTGGGTGATCCTGTTGTGGCTCAGCAAGGACAGCCATCTCGTGACCGGCTGGTCCTCGACGATCGTCGTCGTGTCCCTGCTGTGCGGAATCAACATGCTGATGACGGGCATCGTGGGGCTTTATGTCGGCCGCATCCATGCCGAGGTGAAACGCCGTCCGCTCTACGTGGTGCAGACGCGCGCCGGCTTCGATCGCAGCGAGGCGGCGGCCGCGGCACCCGCGATCCACGCCGTCAACGAGTGACCCGGCGCATGACCGAACTCTTCGACGGTTATCACGACAACTACCGTGACGTGGTCCAGTCATCGATCGACTTTTCGGGCTTGCCGCATCATTTCTTCATGCGCGCCAAGGCCGATCTCCTGCGCGATCTGATCGCGCAGCGGCTGGACGCAGAGCGGCCCGAAATGCTGGACGTCGGCTGCGGCGTCGGCAGCCTTCATCCCCTGCTGCACGGCATGGTCGGCCGCTTGAGCGGTATCGACGTGTCTTCGGCCAGCCTGGCGCAGGCTCGCGCCGACAACCGCGGGGTCGACTACCGTGAATTCGACGGCCGCACCTTTCCTTTCGACGACGCCAGCTTCGATCTGGTCACGGCCGTCTGCGTGATGCACCATGTCGTGCCGGCCGAATGGGCGCAGTTCATCGCCGAGATGCGGCGCGTGACGCGCCCCGGGGGGCTCGTCTGCGTGATCGAGCACAATCCGTACAACCCGCTGACACGCCTCGCCGTGGCGCGCTGTGAGTTCGACCGGGACGCCGTCTTGCTCAGCGCCGGCACGACCCGGAAGTTGATGGCTGCGGACGGATTACGCGAGATCGGCTCGCGCCATTTCCTGTTGCTCCCCTGGGACACCAAACCGGCGCGGCGTCTGGAAGGTGCCTTGAGCGGCGTGTCGCTCGGGGGCCAATACGCGGCGTTCGGGACCGCCTGACTTACCTCTGCGGCGCATCTCGCCGCTTGTGCACGACCGCCACATCGTCGCTGTAGACGCGCTGCCAGTGGGGCAGCCGGTCGAGCATCGCGACCGCCGGTGTCCGCGGTGCGAGCAGCGTCGCGCCGATGTTGAATTCATCGAGCAACTTGAGAAAATCTCCGAGGTCGACCAGCGCTACGGCGCGGTTGTAGCGGTCGATGAACGGTCCCCCGTACAGTTCGCCACGACCATCGATAAAGGTCGGAATGCCGGCGAAGATCAAATAGCCGCCGAAGGAATAATCGTTGAGCACGGGCCCCGCCTTGGCGAGGTCGGCTTGAGCGATGGCAGCCTGAGGGGTGATGATCGGAGCCGGCCGGATGTCACGGGCCAGCGCCGCCCCGCTCACCGCGATCAACCCAACGAACGCGGCCAGGATCAGGCCGCGCGACGAGCCGGCCGCATCATCCCCGGTCGGTCCGCCGAACTTCCGACCCAGCGGAGCCGCCAGGTAAAGCGGCGCCAGCATGGCTAGCAGATCCGCATTGCGTACTTGCGCCAGTGCGAAATGGAGCAGGCCGATCACCACCAGGGCCCGCACGAGCGGCAGCGTCACACCGCGCGACAGCGCAAAGATGCCGGCCAGCAGCAGTAACTCGAAGCCACCGATGCGGCTGAAATCCTGCGGCCGCCATTCCGAGATCCAGGCGAGCGCGGGGCCGAGGCCGAGTGTCGTCAGCGGCATCAGCAGCGGTTCCGGCCCGTAGGGCGTCAGGCAGGAGGCTGCGAGTGCAAGCGCCGTGAATGGCAGCCACCGCAACAGCACGTGCGACCATCCGCTTCGCCCCTCACGCAGCAGCGCCTCGAGCACAACAGGGCCGATCAGCCCAAGCGCCAGCACCACGCTGCCGTGCAGATTGGCCCACAGGACCAGCAGCGGCAGGGCCCAGTAGGGCGGAGGCCCCCCGCGATCCATGCAGCGCACCAGGGCGGCCGCCCAAGTTACCATCACCGGCAGCACCAGCACGTGTGGCCGCGCCAGCATATGCGGCGCCGACAAGATGATGGCCGCGATCACCATGATCAGCGTCAGGGTTGGCGAAAACTCGCGCAGCAGGAAGAACGTCAACAGGCCGAAGGCGAGCGCAATCGCCGCCGCGGCGACGACGAGGACGCCCGGCCAGCCGGCAAGCGCGTGGACTCCGGCGTAGACGATCTCCGAAAGCCATTCGAAAGTGATCCAGGGCGCGCCGTGCATCGAAAAGGAAAAAGGGTCGCTCGCCGGCAGGGCGCCATGCGCCATGATCCAGCGGCCGACCTCGATATGAGAATAGCTGTCGGGATCGTTGAGCAGCCGCTGTCCAAGGATCAGCACCACGGCATAGACGCCAAGGCTCACCAGCCAGGGCAGCGCCGCACGCGCCGAAAACGGTTGAACCTCGCTGTGCACGACCTGCTCACTCATGGCGAGCGCAAGTTAAGGCCCAAGCGTTAAATTCTTCTTCGACGTTCACCGCGCCCGGCCGGGCGCAGGGCGGGCTGGTTACTGTTTGTGAACCATGTTCCTGACGCTGGGCGGACGCATCCTTCCCGCCGCGAAGATCCATCAGCCGGGAATGCGGCGCTCTCCGGAAAATCAAGCTGTTCTCAAGACAAACAGAAGCCCTTCCGGAGGATTCGGCCAAGCAGGAACTTGCGTCTCGGCCTACAGCCGTTGTCGTTTGCCGTTCACCCCCGGTGGCATCGCGAAACGCGTCATGATCCTGCCATACGGTCCGTTCCGAGGATGACGCGAGCGAGAAGCGCACATGGCTGTCACAGCAAACTTTTCCGCCGGAATTCTCACCACCTTTGGCAACGGCCAGAACAACACGATCGCGTTGGGCCGCAATGCGGCCGGAACGATCGTCGTCAACGGAGGCGCGGTCGCGATCAAAGGCGGCCCCGCGACGGTCGCCAACACCAAGTTGATCCAGGCCTTCGGCCAGGACGGCAACGACACCATCACCATCGACGAGAGCAACGGCGCGATGCCTGCGGCGAATCTGTTCGGCGGCGCCGGCAACGATACGCTGACCGGCGGGTCCGGCGGCGACATGCTGTTCGGGCAATCCGGCAACGACACGCTGCTCGGCAAAGGCGGCAACGATCTGCTGTTCGGGGGCGCCGGCAATGACGTGCTGATCGGCGGCGACGGCAACGACCAGATGTTCGGTGAGGCCGGCAACGACCGCATGATCTGGAACCCCGGCGACGACAGCGACCTGATGGAAGGCGGCGAAGGCATCGACACCGCCGAGGTGAACGGCGGCAACGACAGCGAGACCTTCGCCATCACGGCCAATGGCACGCGCGTGCGCTTCGACCGCGTCGACCCCGCGCCGTTCTCGCTGGACATCGGCACCACAGAAAACCTCGTGGTCCATGCCAATGGCGGCGACGATGTCATCACCGCCACCGGCAATCTCGCCGCGCTCATCAATCTGACGATCGACGGCGGTGCCGGCAATGACACGATCCTCGGCGGCAATGGTGCGGACCGCCTGCTGGGCGGCGACGGCAACGATTTCATCGACGGCAACCAGGGCAACGACACCGCCTTGCTCGGCGCCGGCAACGATACCTTCCAGTGGGACCCGGGCGACGGCAGCGACAAGGTCGAAGGACAGGCCGGAGCCGACACCCTGTTGTTCAATGGTTCGAACATCGGCGAGAACATCGTTGTTTCCGCCGCAAATGGCGGACGCACGCTGCTGACCCGCGATGTTGGCAACATCACGATGGACCTGGACGGCATCGAGACCATCACGATCAATGCGCGCGGCGGCAGCGACAACATCGTCGTCAACAACCTCGCTGGAACCGATGTCAAGCAGGTCAATGTCGATCTCGGATCGAACGGGACCGGGGACGGCGCGGCCGATACGGTGACGCTCAACGGCACGGGCGCAGCCGATACGATCCAGGTGTCCGGCTCGGGCACGTCAGTTTCGGTCACAGGATTGCCCGCCGCTCTTGCCATTACCAACGCGGAAGGCGCAAACGACGCGCTCGTCATCGACGGCCTCGGCGGCAACGACACGATCTCGGCGGCCATGCTTGCCGCGGGAATCGTGCACCTGACGATCGACGGCGGCGCCGGCAACGATACGATCGTCGGCAGCGCCGGCAACGACACGCTGATCAGCGGCGACGGCAATGATTCTGTCGTCGGTGGCCGCGGCGACGACCTCGTGCAGCTCGGCGCCGGCCGCGACGTGTTCCAGTGGAATCCGGGCGATGGCAGCGACACCATCGAAGGCGGCGCCGGCGTCGACACGCTGCGGTTCTCCGGTGCCAACATCGCCGAGAACCTCACCATAACGGCGAACGGCGATCACGCCCTGCTCACGCGCGACGTCGGCAACATCACGATGGACCTGCACGGGGTCGAGCATGTCGATATCCACGCGCTGGGCGGCGCCGACCATGTCGTGGTGGGCGACCTGACCGGGACGGATGTGACGCGGGTGAACATCGACCTCGGCGGTTCGGCCGGAACGCCCGACGGCGCCGTCGACACCGTCACGGTCGATGCCACCCAGGGCGCCGACACGTTCGGCGTCACCGGCAATGCCGGCGGCGTGACCGTCTTCGGCCTCCATGCGACCACCAACCTGACCTTCATGGATGCGACCGACCAGCTGACACTCAATGGCCTCGGCGGCGACGACGTGATCGATGCGAGCGGGCTTGCGGCCGGCGTGCTGCAACTCACGATCAACGGCGGACTCGGCAACGACACCATCCGCGGCAGTCAGGGCGACGACTTGATCAATGGCGGCGATGGAAACGACGTCGCGCTGATGGGCGCGGGCAACGACACCTTCGTCTGGAATCCGGGCGACGACAACGACACGGTCGAGGGTCAGGGCGGCACCGACACGTTGCTGTTCAACGGCGCCAACATCGCCGAAACCATCAACATCTTCGCGAATGGAGGGCGTGCCGAGCTGACGCGGGACGTCGCCTCGATCACGATGGACACGCACGGCGTCGAAACGATCGCGTTCAATGCCCGCGGCGGCGCCGACACGATCAATGTCGGCGACATGAGCGGCACCGACGTGACGGAGGTCAAGATCGATCTGGCCGGCGTTCCCGGCACCGCAGGCGGCGACGGCGCGGCCGACAAGATCGTGATCAACGGCACGGGCGGGGACGACGTCATCTCGCTTTCGCTCAACAGCAATGGCGCGCTGGTGATTGACGGTCTCGCAAGCCAGATCGTGATCGAGAACTTCGACTTTAACGACACCATCACCATCAACGGACTCGGCGGCGACGACGTGATCGAGGCGTCGGGCGTCGGTCCCGGCGGGCCGCACCTCGTGTTCGACGGCGGCGCCGGCGACGACGTGCTCATCGGCAGCGCGGGCAACGATACGCTGCTCGGCGGGCTTGGCGATGACGTGCTGATCGGCGGTGGCGGCGTCGACGTGCTGGACGGAGGCCCCGGCGACAACATCGTGATCCAGTCGTTGCTCGCCCATGCGAGCGTCCACTCGGGGACGCTGATCTGAGGCCGACGATCGCGGTCGCCCGGCGATCGCGTGTTTTGCCTGTCGGGCGCAGCCCGGATGGCGCGGAAGGCAATCGCGGGCCCGCGAATCGATGCGGCCGTCCCGGATTAGGCCGCTCACCATCCGGGCCACGGCGCTTTGACGGCCATGCGAGTCCTGATACTCTGCACGCCGTTGTGGCTCGGCGGGCCATGCCATCGATCGTTGAACCAGAGCTGCCGAGAGGATGCGGATGAGAAGCGTGACGCTCTTGGCTCTCGGCCTCATGTTTGTCGGCGCATGGTCGCACGACAGCGCGAGAGGACAGACCTCGGCCGCGCCGCCGGTTTCGCTTGCTCCGCCCAAGGCATCTCCGCCACGCCCGACTGCCACCAAGCCCGCTCGGGGGACGACGAACAGAACTCCGTCGGCGGCGTCCGGCAGGGAGACTTCGACACCCGTGATTGGCGGACCTCAACCGATGTCGAATCCGGCCGCCGACTACGACGGCTTCAGCGTCGGCGTCGTCGATGACAATGACAGTTCGCGCCAGGTGACGCCGCCAGTGAGGTCACGCGCCGCAAAGGACTCCAGGTCCAATCCGGATGCCGACGGCCTCGATCAGGAAGATGAGGCGTTGAAGCGAAAGCTGATGATCTGCCAGAACTGCAAATAGGACGTTTGTCCACTGGCCAGCCCGAACTGCGGCTGTGGCAGTTCGCAAAGCTGGTAGCCCGGATGGAGCGCAGCGAAATCCGGGGAGCAGTTCCAGCGGATGCAGTTACTTCGAAGGTTTGCTGACGCCGTTCACCTGCCCCCCAACCTCGACCGCTTCCAGAACCACCGCCGTCCGATCAGCCAGTTCGGGAATTTTGGCCAGGTAAATTGCGTCCACTCCGACATTTCAGATGTTCGCGTCACCGGTCCTGTCGCTTGAGGGCGGACAGCAACTCTTTTCCCAGCGGTCCGGCCGAAGCGGGGTTCTGCCCCGTGATGAGCCGGCCATCGACCACGACGTGAGGCTGCCAGTTGGCTGCAGACGAGTACTCGGCACCTTCTGCCCTTAACGCGTCCTCAAGCTCGTAAGGCACATCATCGCGGGCGTAGTCGTACTCTTCCTTCTTTGAGAAGGACGTGAGCTTCTTGCCGCGCACGAAAGGAGTGCCATCACCAAGGTTAACGCCAAGCAGCGCGCACGGCCCGTGACAAACAGCGGCAACGAGCTTGCCAGTGCTCCAGGCGCGCACGATGGCATTCTGGACCGTTGCATTGCGCTGGATGTCCACCATGGGCCCAAGACCGCCGGGCACCAGGATGGCGTCGTAGTCGGCGGCGTCCACTTCGGACAATTTGCGACTGTGATTTAGGCGACGAAAGGCTTTACTCGCGAGAAACTCCTTCTGAGCGGGATCTTTCTCGTCGTACGCATCGTAAGGCGTCCATCCCCCGGCTGGGGACGCGAACTCCACCGCGACCCCAGCCTTGTCGAGCACCTCGAAAGGATGGGCGACTTCGGCGAAAAAGAAGCCGGTCTTGCGATTATGCGGACCGAGCACGGCTGCGTTGGTGACGATGCAGAGGACATGTTGGGTCATGGTTTTCTCCTTTCGATAACGCTGGACAGGACCGCACCGCCTTGCCGTCGATGTGAACGGTGCAGGCGCCGCATTGCGCGACCCCGCAGCCGCATTTGGGACTGGTGATGCCGAGTTCGTCGCGCAGCACCCACAAGAGCGGCATCTCGGGAACGACGTCGACCCTGTGCTTGATCCCATTGACGGTGAGCTCAATCATGCCGACGTGTCCCTACGCAATAGTGCGGTTAGCGTGCGCTCGAAGTTTCAAGAGTGTCAAACCCAAACCCTGCGGCACCGGCCCTCAGTTTCGAATTCGCACGATAAAGGTCGCGGGTCTGAGTTGGAGGCAAGCTGCATGCGCTTTATTGCCCGTTGCGACAGCAGCTCGTCGCATGAGGCGCGCCTTCTCGTCGCGCGACACTTTGATCAATGTCGAGACGCCCCAGCGAACCGCAGAGTAGCGATCGCGCCTCCTGCATGGCTGACCTACCTGCGGGCGCGATCAACTGCGCTTTACGCCTCTCCGATTTCCTGATCCTCTCTCCCCAATCAGCCGGATCAACCGGCCTCGCCAGGGAGAGAGAGACGTCATGAAGCTCGGCACCGCCATTGCGGAAATCATGAGGCGCGAAGGCATCGAGATCCTCTGCGGCTATCCCGTCAACCATCTGATCGAGTATGCGGCGCAGGCCGAGATCCGCCCCGTCATGGTGCGGCAGGAGCGCGTCGGCATCCACATGGCGGACGCGATCTCGCGCGTGACGTCGGGGCGCACGATCGGCGCGTTCTGCATGCAGCATGGGCCGGGCGCGGAGAACGCGATGGGCGGCGTCGCGCAGTGCTTCGGCGAATCCGTGCCCGTGCTGGTGCTGCCGATGGGCTATCAGCGCCGGCTGGCGCACATCGAGCCGAACTTCAATTCCAGCGAGGCGATGAAGCCGTTCGCAAAGTCCTCGGAGCCGATCATCCTCGCCGCGGAAGTCGCCAACATCTTCCGCCGCGCCTTCACGAAACTCAAGAACGGCCGCGGCGGGCCCGTGATCGTCGAAATCCCCTCCGACATGTGGAACGAGGAGGTGCCGGAACCGCTGAACTACACGCCGGTGCTGCGCACCCGCTACGGCGCTGATCCCGTGCATGTGAAGGAAGCAGCCGCCCTGCTCGTCAACGCCAAACGGCCGGTGATCTATGCCGGCCAGGGCGTGCACTATGCGCAGGCGTGGCCGCAACTGAAACGGCTTGCGGAGCGTCTCGCCATTCCCGTCACCACCAGCCTGGGAGGCAAGTCGTCGTTTCCGGAGACACACCCGCTGTCGCTCGGCTCCGGCGGTCTTGCGGTGCCGCGCGCGGTGCCGAAGTTCCTCAGCGAGGCCGACGTGATTTTCGGCGTCGGCTGCTCCTTCACCGAGACCAGTTTCGGCATCGCGATGCCGAAGGGCAAGACCATCATCCACTCCACGCTTGATCCCAACCACCTTAACAAGGATGTGGAGGCGAGGATCGGCCTCGTCGGCGATGCCGGCCTCGTGCTCGATGCGCTGCTGGAGGAAATCGCCAGGACCGTCACGAAGGATCGCGACGCCTCGGCCGTCGCGGCGGAGATCGCCGCCTCGCACAAGGAATGGCTGGCAAAGTGGATGCCGAAGCTGACCAGCAACGACGCGCCGTTGAGCCCTTATCGGGTGCTGTGGGACCTCCAACACACCGTCGACATCAACAACACCATCATCACCCATGATGCCGGCAGCCCGCGCGACCAGCTCTCGCCGTTCTGGAAGGCGGTGGAACCCCTCTCCTATCTCGGCTGGGGCAAGACGACGCAGCTCGGCTACGGCCTTGGCCTCGCGATGGGCGCAAAGCTCGCAAGGCCCGACAAGCTCTGCATCAATGTCTGGGGCGATGCCGCGATCGGCTTCACCGGCATGGACTTCGAGACCGCGGTGCGCGAGCGCATCCCGATCATGTCGATCCTGCTCAACAATTTCTCGATGGCGATCGAGTTGAAGGTGATGCCCGTCTCGACCGAGAAATATCGCTCGACCGACATTTCCGGCGACTATGCCGCAATGGCGCGCGCCTTCGGCGGCTATGGCGAGCGGGTGTTGAAGCCGGAGGACATCGTCCCGGCGATCAGGCGCGGCATCCAGAAGACGAAGGAAGGCGTGCCGGTGCTGCTGGAGTTCATCACCAGCAAGGAGACCGAGGTGTCGCGGCCGGGCACGTGAGGCAGCCGGGTCTCGGCGGCAGGGCCGCGGGCGCTGGCTCCGGCCGCAGAAGATGTGATAATCCGGCCCGGTGCCGCGCCCGTCGCGGCACCAAGCCGGATTGCGAATGACCACCCCTTCCAACAATGTCGCCGGGATCGACGAGCTCAAACGGCAATTGCAGTCGGCCGCCGCCGAGAACACGCGGCTGCGCGATCGGCAAAACGCCAGCGCCGAGATTTTGCGCACCATCGCGGCATCTCCCTCGGATGCCCGGCCGGTGTTCGCTGCGATCGCGTCCAGCTCGAAGCGCCTGCTCGACGGCTTCTCCGCCACCGTGCTTCAGTTCATCGGCGACGAGCTGCACCTCGTGGCGTTCACGCCGACCAGCCCGGACGGGGACGAAGGGCTGAAGGCATCGTTCCCGCGCCGGATCGAGGATTTTCCGACCTTTGGCCTCGTTCGCGGCGGCGAGACGATCCAGTTTCCCGACAGCGAGGCCGAGCACGTCCCGGAGCTGAACCGCAATCTGGCGCGACTGCGCGGCTTCCGCAGCGTGCTCTTCATGCCGCTGATGAGCCGGGGCACGGCGGTCGGCATGATCAGTGTCACACGCGCCGAGCCCGGCGCGTTCGCGCCCGATCTCGTACAGCTACTCCAGACCTTCGCCGACCAGGCCGTGATCGCGATCGAAAATGCGCGGCTGTTCAACGAGACGAAGGAAACGCTGGAGCGCCAGACCGCCACCGCCGACATCCTGAAGGTGATGGCCGCCTCGCCGTCCGACGTGCAGCCGGTGTTCGACGCCATCGCCGCCAATGCCAACCGGCTGATCGGCGGCTTCTCCACGGCGGTGCTGCGCTATGTCGACGGCGCCGCGCACCTTGCGGCGTTCACGCCGACCGATCCGGCCGGCGATCGCGTGCTCCAGGCCTCGTTCCCCGTGCCGTTCGCACGGTTTCCGCCTTACCAGCTTGTGGCCAATGGTGCGGCGGCGCAATTGCCCGACACCGAGCTCGAGCCGGCCGCACGCGACATCGCGCGCGCCCGCGGCTACCGCAGCATGCTGTTCGCCCCCCTGATGAGCGAGGGCGATGCCATCGGCGTCATCATTGCCACGCGCCGGGAGACCGGCGCGTTCGGCGAGCACCATGTCGGACTGCTCCAGACCTTCGCCGACCAGGCGGTGATCGCGATCAAGAATGTCAGCCTGTTCAACGCGACCCGGGAAGCGCTGGAACGGCAGACCGCGACCGCCGACATCCTGAAGGTGATCGCGGCCTCGCCGGCGGACGTCACGCCGGTGTTCCAGGCGATCTCCGACAGTGCCAAGGCGCTCATCGGGGGACATTCCTCCACCGTCACCCGCCTCATCGACGGCATGCTGCATCTGGCCGCCTTCACCACCGACAACGAAGCGGGCAACGCCGATCTGCTCAGCTCCTTCCCGGTGCCGCTGTCGGCATCGGGCATCCACAGCCGGGTGGCGGCAAGCGGGGAATATGCGTTCCGCAGCGACATGCAGAACGAAGCCGGCCTCACGGACGCCATGAAGGAGCTGGCGCGGACCAGAGGCTATCGCAGCATTCTGGTGGCGCCGATGCTGCGCGATGGCGCTGCGATCGGCACCATCGGCGTGACGCGCCCTGAGGCCGGCCATTTCCCGGACAAGGCGATCAACCTGCTCAAGACCTTTGCCGACCAGGCCGTGATTGCCATCGAGAACACACGCCTGTTCAATGAGGTGCAGGACCGCACGCGGGAGCTCGCCAGGTCGCTCGACGATTTGCGCGCAGCGCAGGACCGGCTGATCCAGACCGAGAAGCTTGCTTCCCTCGGTCAGCTCACCGCCGGCATCGCGCATGAGATCAAGAACCCGCTCAACTTCGTCAACAATTTTGCCTCGCTCTCCGCCGAGCTGACGGACGAGCTGAACGAGGTGCTCGCGCCGGTTCCGCTCGCCGGCGACGTCCGTGCCGAGGTTGACGAGCTGACCGCGCTCCTGAAGGACAATCTGGAGAAGGTCGTGCAGCACGGTCGGCGCGCCGATTCCATCGTCAAGAACATGCTGCTGCATTCGCGGGAGGGCGGCGGCGAGCACCGGCTGAGCGACATCAACGCTCTGGTCGAGGAGAGCCTCAACCTCGCCTATCACGGCGCCCGCGCCGAGACGCCGCAGTTCGACGTGACGCTCAGGAGCGAGCTCGATCCGGCGGCCGGGCAGGCCGAAGTGTTTCCGCAGGAGATCACCCGGGTGCTCTTGAACCTGATCTCGAACGGCTTCCACGCCGTCACCAAGCGCAAGGCCGATGGCGGTGCATCCGGTTACGAGCCGGTGGTGATCGCGGCGACGCGCGACCGCGGCGACACCATCGAGATCCGCATCCGCGACAACGGCACCGGCATTGCAGACGAGGTCAGGGAGAAGATGTTCAATCCGTTCTTCACCACCAAGCCGGCCGGCGAAGGCACCGGCCTCGGGCTGTCGATGAGCCACGACATCATCGTGAAGCAGCACGGCGGCACGATCGACGTCACGACAGAGCCGGGCAAGTTCACGGAATTCACGATCCTGCTGCCGCGGAAGAGCAGCTTTGCGGAGAACAACAAGGGATAGCATCACTCCGGAGGGTGCCTTGAAGAGTCTCGCGTGGTTCATTCGGCGACAACTCCTCTCGCTATCAGGTATCGGCCTCATGCTGGGCGCGCTGTTCTTCGCGGCCGCGCTGACGCCGACGCTGATCCCGCGCAGCTATCTCACGCAAGGTGCCCTCGCCGGTGGCTGCTTTGCGATCGGCTATTTCGCCGGAATCCTGTGGCGCCGGCTGTGGCACTATCTCGAGCTGCCTGAGCCTTCGGCGCGCGCGAGATCGATTGCGAATGCGCTGGCCGCAGCAATCTGCCTGCTCATCGTCATCGTCTTCCTCTGGCGCGCCGCCGAATGGCAGAACTCGATCCGCACTGTCATGAAGATGGCTCCGGTCGAGACCGCACATCCACTCAAGGTCTGCGTCATTGCCCTGATCATGTTCGCAGTGCTGCTGGTGCTGGGGCGGCTGTTCGCGGTTGTCGTCCGCTTCCTCGCTACGCGCGCGAGGCTCGTGATTCCGCGGAAAGTCGCCAACGTCCTCGGCGTGCTGGTCGCAGGCCTGCTGTTCTGGTCGATCGCCAGCAATGTCCTGGTCCGCACGGCGTTCAATGCGCTCGACTCCTCCTTCCGCGAGCTCGACGCCTTGCAAGAGCCCGAGCGGCCGCAACCGGCCGCCCCCGATCAAACAGGAAGTTCAGCGTCGCTGGTGAAGTGGACGGAGCTCGGGCGCATGGGGCGCCGGTTCATTGCCTCAGGCCCGACCGCGACGGAAATCGGCGCCGTTACGGGAGGGCTCGCGCAGAATCCTGTGCGCGTCTATGTAGGGCTCGGCAGCCGCGACACCGCGCAAGCGCGCGCCCGGCTCGCGCTTGATGAGCTCAAGCGCCAGCACGGTTTCGAGCGAAAGATTCTGATCGTCATTACACCGACCGGCACCGGCTGGATCGACCCGGCCGCGATGGATACGGTCGAATATCTCCACCATGGCGATGTCGCCAGCGTCGCGGTGCAATATTCCTATCTCAACAGCCCGCTGTCGTTGATGTTTCAGCCCGAATACGGCGCGGAGGCGGCGCGCACCCTGTTCGCGGAAATCTATGGCTACTGGACGCGCTTGCCGAAGGACAAGCGGCCAAAACTCTATCTGCACGGGCTCAGCCTCGGCGCGATCAACTCGGAGAAATCCGCAGAACTGTTCGAGACGATCGGCGATCCCATCGCTGGCGCGCTATGGAGCGGGCCGCCGTTCGAAAGCCGCATCTGGCGCTCGGTCACCGCGAACCGCAATCAGGGTTCGCCGGCCTGGCTGCCGGAATTCCGCGACGGCCGCGTCGTCCGCTTCATGAACCAGAACGGGCCGACGGTGCCGGCAGATGCGCCCTGGGGTCCGATGCGCGTCGTCTATCTGCAATATGCCAGTGACGCGATCACGTTCTTTGCCTACCGCGACGCCTATCAGGCTCCGGCCTGGATGAGGGCGCCGCGTGGGCCCGACGTATCACCCGAGCTGCGATGGTATCCCATCGTCACGATGCTGCAGCTCGCCGTCGACATGGCGGTCGCGAACGGCACACCGATGGGCTTTGGCCATGTCTACGCACCCGAGCATTACGTCGATGCCTGGGTCGCGGTTACCGATGTCCGTGATTGGTCTGCCGACGCGCTGGCGCAGCTCAAGGAGCAGCTTGCTGCGAAAGCACGAAAGACGGGCGCAGGCAATGCCGACGATGATCCCGATCGCGGCGGCTAACTGCTACTCCGCCATATCCACCTGCGTTGCGACGGTCGGGCCTGCCAGCGGCCGCTCCTCCATCATGATCAGGCAGAGCGAGGCGGTGGCCATCAGCGCGGTGGCGGCGCCGAAGACGTAGCGGAACGCGTGCCGCATGTCCTCAGTGGGGATCGCAGGGATGCTGCCTGCCGCGTGATGCTCACCGGCGAGCGGAATGTCGGTGCCGAGCGCGATCAGCAGGATGGCGGCGAAGGCCGCGACCGTGAACGAGGACATCAGCGAGCGGAAGAAGTTCATCGCGCCGGTGATGGTGCCGACTTGCGGACGCGCGACCGAATTCTGCAGCGAGACCACGCAGACCGGGAAGGTCGTGCCGAGCCCGAGCGCGAACGCGGCCATCAGCGTCAGCAGGCCCCAGAGCGGCAAGGTGGTGAGCGTCAGGCCCAGCGCGCAAATCGCCGCCCAGGACGTGCCGACAATGGCGACGCGCTTGTAATGCTTGGCACGCGCCATGGTGCGGCCGGCAATCGCCGCGCCGCAGGTCGAGACCGCCGCGAGCGGAATCAGCGCAAGCCCCGCCTCGCTGGCGCTGAGATGATAGACCGACTCGTAGTAGAGCGGGAGCTGCACGGTGAGGCCCGTGATCGCACCGAGCCCGCAACCGCCGGCCGTCAGCGCGAACGGCGCCACCGATCCCGTCAGCAGCTTCAGCGGCAGGAACGGCTCGTCGGCGCGGCGCGCGTGCCAGACGAAGGTGACCGCGAGCGCGACAGCGCCGCCCACCATCGCAAGCACGGTCGGCGAGAGCCAGGCGTAGCGCGTGCCACCCCAGGTCAGCACCAGCATGAAGACGACGGCGGAGGCCATCAGCAGGACGCCGCCGAGCCAGTCGACCTTGCGCTTGCGATGGAACACCGGAATCTTCTTCATCTTGGGCAGCAGCATTGCGATCGCCGCGGCGGCGAGCGGCAGATTGATCCAGAAGATCATCGACCAGTGCAGATGCTCGGCGAACACGCCGCCGATGACCGGGCCGAGGATGCCGCCGACCATCCAGACGCTGGAGAAATAGGCCTGGTACTGGCCGCGCTCGCGCGGGCTCACGACGTCGGAGATCACCGTCTGCACCACCGGCATGATGCCGCCGCCGCCAAGCCCCTGGAGGCCGCGCGCGAGAATCAGCATCGGCATGTTCGGCGCGATCGCGCACAGCACCGAGCCCGCCACGAACAGGCTGAGCGAGATGATGATCATGACGCGCCGGCCGTAGATGTCGCTGAGCGTGCCGAACACCGGCGCGACCGCGGTCGAGGCGAGCAGATAGGCCGTGATCACCCAGGACAGGTTCGAGACGTCCTGAAACTGGCGCCCGATGGTCGGCAGCGCAGTCGCGACGATGGTCTGGTCGAGGGCCGCCAGGAACATCGTCAGCATCAGGCTGATCACGATGGTGCGGACCTCGTCGGAGGTCAGCGGCACCGGCGGCGCGATGGACGGCGCGTCATCGACGCTGATGACCTCGCTCGGAAGGCGGGACAGCTCTTCGGCAATGTCGTCGGGCAACGCCTGGATGTCGGCAGAACTGCTCTGCCGGTCGAACTTGTTCATCTCGATCGGAAGCCGTGGGGCGGCGCAACGCCGCGAGGGATTCGTTCTATGCAGCCCAATGTAGACAGCAAAATTCTTCCCAGGCAGGCACCGCGGCGCATGGGTGCATCCCGCCGCCGGGTCATCCCGAACACGTGATCCGTACGGCGGGTCAGTCCTTCGGACGTCGCTTCACGCGCGCCCGTTTCGGCAGCAGGGCCGGCCATTGCACGATGTGGTCCTCGAGATCAGCGTCCGGGATCTCCTCCTCGCTGCCCTCGACCCGGCCGCGCACGGAGACGCCGGCTTCATGCACGGTGTTGGGATCACCGGATACCAGCGGATGCCACCAATAGAGGTCGCGCCCCTCGGCGACGAGCTTGTAGCCGCAGCTCGGCGGCAGCCAGTTCAGGGTGCGGACATTGGCCGGGGTCAGGCGGACGCAGTCCGGAACCTTGTCGGAACGATTCGGGTAGTCCTTGCAGCCGCAGGTCCCGGCATCGAGCAGCTTGCAGCCGACATGGGTGAAATAGATGTCGCCGGTGTCCTCGTCCTCGAGCTTGTTCAGGCAGCAGCGGCCGCAGCCGTCGCACAGGCTCTCCCATTCGTCCCCCGACATCTCTTCCAACGTCTTGGTTTTCCAGAAGAATCCTTCCTGGCCTGAAGGTCGTTTGGGAGCTGCGGTCATGCGCCTCAACAAGGGTTCGAAAGAGCTACGGCTGACCCCATCTAGGGCGTGTGCCTGCGATGCTGCAAGCAACCCCTCCGAGAGGCCCGTAATGAACCGGGGTCAATTAGGCCTGTTGTTCAAAATCGCGAGCCTGACCATTGGTTTATAGGCCCTGCTCGGCTAGAAGGAACAGCAAGTCCCCTCGGACGCGAACCGGGCGCCTTGGGTTTGCCGTAACATTCCCTCAAGACGTCTCGATGCCGCCCCGGCCGGGTGCTTGAACGCTTTCGAACCGAGCCTCAAGGGTTCTAGGTGCGCCAGATCATACCACCGCATTGGAAGGCCAGGGTCCGGAATTTCTTCCTGGATCTCGATGCGCGCATCGACTCCTCGCTGTTCTCCTCGGCCAAGGGCATCCGCGAGCTCTACGAGCGCTACTCGACCTTCATGGACCGCTTCTATGTCGGGCGGTGGAAGCGCTGGGTGTTCATCGAGCCGCTGTCGGAGGCCGCGACCCTCGGCCTCGGCGGCCTCGTCGTCATGCTCACGCTCGCCATCCCCGCCTTCCGCGAGACCGCGGACGAGGACTGGCTGAAGAAATCCGATCTCGCGGTGAGCTTCCTCGACCGCTACGGCAACCCGATCGGCAGCCGCGGCATCAAGCACAACGACTCGATCCCGCTGGAAGATTTTCCCGATGTGCTGATCAAGGCGACGCTGGCGACCGAAGACCGCCGCTTCTACGAGCATTTCGGCATCGACATCGCCGGCACCGCGCGCGCGCTCGTCACCAACGCCCAGGCCGGCGGCGTCCGCCAGGGCGGCTCCTCGATCACGCAGCAGCTCGCCAAGAACCTGTTCCTGAGCAACGAGCGCACCATCGAGCGCAAGGTCAACGAAGCCTTCCTCGCGGTCTGGCTGGAATGGCGCCTGACCAAGAACGAGATCCTCAAGCTCTATCTCGACCGCGCCTATATGGGCGGCGGCACCTTCGGGGTCGATGGCGCGGCGCATTTCTACTTCAACAAATCCGCGCGCGACGTGACGCTGGCGGAAGCGGCGATGCTCGCCGGCCTGTTCAAGGCGCCGACCAAATACGCCCCGCACATCAACCTGCCCGCCGCGCGTGCCCGCGCCAACGTCGTGCTCGACAACCTCGTCGATGCCGGCTTCATGACCGAGGGCCAGGTGTTCGGCGCCCGCCGCAACCCCGCCTTCGCCGTCGACCGCCGCGACGAGGCTTCGCCGAACTACTATCTCGACTACGCCTTCGACGAGATGCGCAAGCTGGTCGACACCTTCCCGAAGTCGTACACCGAGCGCGTCTTCGTGGTGCGCCTCGCGATGGACGCCAACGTGCAGAAGGCCGCGGAAGACGCGATCGAGAACCAGCTCCGCCAGTTCGGCCGCGACTATCACGCGACGCAGGCCGCGACCGTCGTGTCGGATCTCGACGGCGGCATCCGCGCCATGGTCGGCGGCCGCGACTACGGCGCCAGCCAGTTCAACCGCGCCACCGACGCCTACCGCCAGCCCGGCTCCTCGTTCAAGCCTTACGTCTACACCACCGCGCTTCTGAACGGCTTCACGCCGAACTCGATCGTGGTCGACGGCCCGGTCTGCATCGGCAATTGGTGTCCGCAGAACTATGGCCATTCCTATTCCGGCGCGGTGACGCTGACGCAGGCGATCACGCGCTCGATCAACGTCGTCCCCGTAAAACTGTCGATCGCGATCGGGCAGAAGGAACAGCCGAAGGCGCCGAACCCGGCCAAGATCGGCCGCGCCAAGATCGTCGAGGTCGCCCGCCGCTTCGGCCTCAAGGCGCCGCTGCCCGACACGCCGTCGCTGCCGATCGGCTCGGACGAAGTCACCGTGCTCGAGCACGCCGTCGCCTACGCGACCTTCCCCAATCGCGGCAAGTCGGTGACGCCGCACTCGGTGCTGGAAGTGCGCACCGGCGCCGGTGATCTCGTCTGGCGCTGGGACCGCGACGGCCCGAAGCCGAAGCAAGCCATTCCGCCGAACATCGCCGCCGACATGGCCGGCATGATGAGCCATGTCGTCAGCGAAGGCACCGCGCGCCGCGCCGCGCTCGACGGCATTCCGACCGCGGGCAAGACCGGCACGACCAATGCGTATCGCGATGCCTGGTTCGTCGGCTACACCGGCAACTTCACCTGCGCGGTCTGGTACGGCAATGACGACTATTCGCCGACCAACCGCATGACCGGCGGCTCGCTGCCGGCGCAGACCTGGCACGACATCATGGTCGCGGCGCATCAGGGCGTCGAGGTCCGGGAAATCCCCGGCATCGGCATGGGCCAGAAGCTGCCGCCGCAGCCGATGGCCGCGCAAGCCAATGCCGCGCCGAAGGTGCTGGAGACCAAGCCCGGTCCGCCGCCCGTGCTGACCAAGCGCGGCGCCGACATCCTGGTGCGCGTCGAGAAGCTGCTGGATGACGCGGCCAAGACCGCGAACAAGTCGTCCGCCAACGACGGCAAGCCCGCCAAGCCGGCCTCGTCGACGAGCGCGCTCGCCTTCCCGCAGAACTATGCGGAAGAGAATGCGAATGCATCCGCTCCGCGCAAGAACTGATCGAAACCCGTGCGGCTGATCCTGACCACATTGACGGCCCTCCTGCTCGCGACAGTAGTGGGTGTCGGCGCGACCTGGATGACGACGACGCGTGGCACCGAGATCGGCGCGCTGACCATCGGCCCCTGGACCGCGCGCCCGCGCACCGGCACCGCCGACGTCGATCCCTATTCGCGCGCCACCATCGTGCGCAACGGCGAGCTGCCGATCGGCACCGGCGATGGCGTCGCCTTCACCGCGACCGCCGACGACAAGAAGAAGGCGCTCGACGGCCGCTGCGATGTCGTCGTCTCCGGCGTGACGCCACCGGCGCGGTTCTGGACGCTGACGCTGTACGACCGCAAGGGCCACCTCGTCGCCAATTCGCTGCAGCGCTACGGCTTCACCAGCCAGGAGATCGTGCGGCAGTCCGACGGCACGTTCGAGATCCGGATCGCCTCGCGCTCGCGCGCCGGCAACTGGCTGCCGACCGGCGGCATCGAGCGCTACGCGCTGATGCTGCGCCTCTACGACACCCCGGTCGGCGTTGCGACGCGCACCCAGCGCGATGCACCGATGCCCACGATCTCGACGGTGGGCTGCTCATGATCCGGCTCGTCTTCACCATCGTCGCGGGTGTGGTGCTCGGCCTCGTCGTCCATCTCGTCAGCGTGCTGGCGCTGCCGCGGATCGCGACGCAGGACGCCTATTCGCGGCTGACGCCGATGACGAAGCTCAACGGCGTCACCCAGCTGCCCCTCGCCGATCCCAACACCTCGCCGATGCCGTTCATGGACCCGGCCTTTGCGCTGGCGATCTGCCGCTACGACCTCACGGGCGGGCCGATCAAGCTCACCGTGCCGGTGAGCCAGGCCTATACGTCGGTGTCGTTCTACACCCGCAACGAGATCGCCTATTACGCCATCAACGACCGTTCCGCGGGCAAGAAGGTGATCGAGCTCGACCTGATGACGGAAGCGCAGCACAACGAGCTGCCCGAGGACGAGGAGATCACCGCGGCCGACCGCCTGATCATCGATTCCCCTGCGACCACCGGCCTGATCGTGATGAAGGCGCTCGCCGCCGAGCCCGGCCTGATGCCGCAGGCGCAAGCGACGCTCGCGGCGGCCACCTGCGCACCGCAGACGGAGCCGCCAGCCAAGGCCGAGACGCCGCGCGGACGGCGGTGAGCGGGCTGTTAAGGCAGGCTCAAAACCAAACTGAAAAAACAACCCCATGCACAGTAGCGGGGGCATTGAAATCATTTGTTGTTTTGAGTTCGCGCCAAACACGCTTCCTCGTACAAGCGCATCCGCGCCGGAGCGCCGCGATGTCGAGCTTTGACACGTCGGGCAAAACACTGGCAGAATGGCAAGATCGAAAAGTTCGTAACACCCGCGCGGAGCAATCCGTCGCGGGTGTTTTCATGCCGGCGCAAGGGCACTCACGGCAGTTGCTTCCCCGGCTGAGCCGTCCGCGCCCACAGCAGCGCCAACGGCCCCAGCGCGATGCCGGCGGCGAGGACGGTGAACGCCAGCAGCCAGCCGGTCGCGCTCTGCGGGCCGCCAGCCGCGTCGAGCGCAACACCGGTCCCCCACGCGCCAACCGCCGACAGGCCGAAGCCGACCGTCGAGTGCAAGGCGAGCGTCGCGCCGCGATGTTCGGGTATGGCGGCGGCCGACATGCCCGCTGTCAACGCGCCGGAATCGGCTGGCACGGTCAGGCCATAGACGAGCAGCAGCAACGCAAGCACCCATGCCGGGGCCGTCGCGTTGAGGCCAATGATCAGCGCGACGCAAGCCGACGCGATCATCACGATCGTGATCGCCCGATGGCGGCCGAATTTCAGCGCGGCCTCGTTGCCAAGGATGCTCGCGGGCATCGAGATCACCGCGAAGCAGAAGCTCAACACGACGGGGCTCAGCCACGCAGGCGCGCCTTGATGGGCGACGACGAAGGTCCAGAACCCCACCAGCCAGGTGCGGATGCCATAGAGCTCGAAGCAGTGCGCACCATAGCCGAGGATGTATCCGAGCGCCTCGCGGTTGGCGAAGACGGGTGCGAAGTCCAGCAGACGCCCGGCCTTCGGCACGGGTCGCCGCGCGTCGATCAGGAGACACGCGCCGACCATTGCGATCGGGCCGAAGCCGGTCACAACGAAAGCCGTCCGCCAACCCCAGCTGTCGGCGATCAGTTGCGCCACCAGGAACGAGAGGCCGACCCCCACCGAGAAGCTCGACGTGTACAGCGTGACGGCCCGCGAGGTGTCGCCTGCGGGAAGCCGGTCCGTCAGGGCTTTCAGGCCGGGCATGTAGGCGCCTGCAAATCCCAGTCCTGCAAGAGACCAGATCGCTGTGGCCGACCAGAACCCTTGCGCGAAGATGCCGAACGCCGCGGTGGCAAGACCGCTGACGATCGAGCCCCAGAGCAGGACGAGCCGCGCATCGATCCGGTCGGTCAGCGTCGTCAACACGGGCACTGCGAGCATGTAGCCGAACGCATAGCCGCTTGCCATCAGGCCGCCTTCGGCCGCGGAGAGTCCCCACGCCGGCATCAGGTGCTGCGCCAGATTCGCGGACAGCGTCACATGCGGCAACAGGTTGCCGACCTGGCCGATGCACATCACCGCAATCAGAGAGCGGCCGGTCAGCTTACGAATTTTGTTCTCCCACCTGAAGCGGCTTTGATGTTGTCTGTTCCGTACGAAGCAGCAGAAGCGCAAAGAAGGCCGAGACCGAGACGAGCGCGCTGATCCACAGCGCGCCGCTGCCGATGTGCTCCACCATCAGCCCCAATGCGAGCGGCGCGGCGGCACCCGTAAGACGGGACGGAAGCGAGATCATACCGACGCGCCTGCCGAACCCGGCAGGCCCGAAAAGCGCCAATGGGAGCGTACCACGGGCAATAGTGATGATGCCGTTGCCCGCGCCATACAGCACCGTGAAGGTCGACGCGAGCAAGGGGCCACCCGCGACAAGCGCAACGACACCGATTGGATTCATCAGCATGGCCAGCCTAGCCGAGAGAAGCGGATGAAACCGGGCGAGCCATCCTGCCTCGAGAAGGCGCGCGCCGACTTGCGCGGGCCCAACCAACGCTGCCGCGAGCAGGGCCTGTGCCGGTGTCGCGCCGAACGCAACAAGCATGGTCGGCAGAATGGCCGAGATTCCCGAACTGACGAAACTTGCTGCTGCAAACATGTAAGCCAGCAGCACCATTGCGAAAGTCTCGCTCTGGCGTCCGGATTGTTGGCTAGCGCCCGTGCCCGGTCGAGGCTGCTGGTCCAACGGGACGGCGCGCGGCAGCGAGAGATTGAGTGGCAACGCAAGAGCGAGATGGATCGCCGCCCATACCTGGCACGCCACGCGCCAGCCGTACTCGGAATCCAGCCACGTCGTGAGTGGCCAGCCGAGCGTGCTGGCGAAACCGGCGATCAGCGTGATGCCGGTGATGGTTCGTCGCGCATTGGTACCGTAGATGCGCGCAAGCGTCGCGAAGGCCGCCTCATAGAGGCCCATGCCCATGCCGATTCCCAGCAACGCCCAGGCCGCAATCAGCACCGCCACACCATGGGCCACGGACAGCAGGAGCAGGCCAGCTGCAAATACGAGGTTCGAAATGGCAAGCAGGCTGCGCCCGCCAAAGGTATCGATGGCATGCCCCACGCGCGGGCCGGGCAGGCCAGAGATGACGAGCGCTCCCGACAGCGCGCCGAACACGTAAGTCGGCGCGAGACCAAGATCGCGCGCAATCGGCGCGGCCAGGATAGCAGGGAGATAGTAGCTCGACGCCCACGCAACGGTCTGCGCGGTGCCGAGCGCGGCGACGACAGCGAGCGGGCCCGCAGCCTGGCCCGCAGTGACTTGCGTCATGAGCAACCGCACCCCGCGCTACCGGCCTTCGTGGCGGTTTCATCGGCGGCACAGCAGGCTGACGTCTCCTCCTTCGCCGGGCCCCCGCAACATCCCGATGCAGCCCCGGCAGTCTCGACACCACCACGCGTGCAGACGCCGGTCTCGGGCAGCACAAGCTCGACTCTCGCCGCGGCGCGCTTGTCGCCGGCGATATCGGCCACGATCGAGCGGACCTGCTCATAGCCCGTCATCATGAGGAAGGTCGGGGCCCTGCCATACGACTTCATGCCGGCCAGGTAGAAACCCGGCTCATCATGCGCGAGCTCGCGGGCGCCGTGCGGGCGCACCGTGCCGCAGCTATGCTCGTTGGGATCGATCAGCGGCGCCAGGGCGACAGGCGCCTCGATGGCCGGATCGAGCCGCAGCCGCAGTTCGGACAGGAACGAGAAGTCGGGACGGAAACCCGTCGACACGATCAATTCGTCCACGATCACGTTTCGCGCACCGCTGCAGGAGCCGGCGGCCACCTTGAGCCGGCCTTCGAACTCCGCAAGGTGCGTGACACCGAATTCAGTCTCGATCCTGATCTTCCCGGCGGCAACGAGCGCAGCGAAGGCAGCGCCAAGTTCGCCGCGCGCAGCGAGCTTGTCGTTGCGGCCGCCTCCGAAAGCCTTGGCAGGGTCAGCGCCACGCAAGAGCCAGACAGGTTGCGTACCCGGCACCTCGCCCGCGAGATGCACGAGGTCGATGAGCGTACCGATCGCGGAATGACCGGCGCCCAAAACAGCAACGATCTTGCCGGCATATCTGGAACGGCCGGCACCCCGCACGTCGGGCATGCCGTAGGCGACGCGGTCAGCGTTCTCGGGCTCGCCGATCGCCGGCAAGCCGTTGCCGCCGGCCGGATTGGGGGAGAACCATGTGCCTGAGGTATCGATCACGGCATCTGCACGCAGAACCTCGGGCCCCTTGCCGTTCTGGTAGCGGACTTCAAAGGGCGCCTGCTCTCTGCCCTTGGTCTTTGCCTTGTCGAAGCCGACGCGGCTGACGGCCGAGACGCGGCTGGAGGTCCGGATCACGTCGCGTAGCGGCGTTCGCGTCGCGAGCGGCATCAGGTATCGGTCAAGCAGCTCGCCACCGGTCGGATAGGCCTGAGGGTCCGGCGAGTTCCACCCCGTCGGCGCGAGCAGACGCGCGGCTGCCTTGTCGACATTGTATTCCCACGGCGAGAAGAGCTGGACCTGCTGCCACTGGCGGATGGCGTGTCCGGCCTCTGGCCCGGCCTCCAGCACGACGGGCGACATGTCCCGTTCGAGCACATGCGCGGCCGCAGCGAGGCCGACGGGCCCTGCCCCGATGATGGCTACCGTCTTTCCGTCGCTCATCTTGCTACTCCCATCATTCTAGAATCATCGAATAATTCGGCCAAAAAAATCAGGCCGCCGATTGAGCGCCCCCACACTCGGCTTCGTCCGCGCAGCACTCCGCTGCCAGGAAATCCACCAGCCCTCGCATCGCGTCGTAGTTCGCATGGCAAACAAGCGTCGTGGATTCGCGGACCTGGCTGACGAGCCCAACCGCGACCAGAGACTTGATGTGGTGAGACAGCGTCGACGCCGGAATTTTCAGCTTCTCCTGCAAGCGACCGACCGGCATGCCGGAGTGTCCTGCCCGAACCAGGGCGCGATAAATCTGAAGCCGGGTCCGGTTACCCAGCGCTTCCAAACGTGCTGCTGCGTCGTCGATCTTCATGGCCCATACATTGCGCCTGTTCGCGCCCCTGTCAACCGTATTTCTAGAATGTTCGAAATAATGACGACTTGCCCGCGGGTCTCAACAGCACTTTCCGTTCTGTTGGATCGGCGGACAAGCAACTGATCCGTACGAACAATAGACGCAGCAGTCGCCGCTCTTCGGCTTGAGCCGGGCTCCGCATCCTTTGCAATCATAGAAGAACTGGCAAGCATCAGTCGGCATCGTCTCAGACGACGCATGACGACAGACCGGACAGGTAATAATCGATTGCGTTTGCACGGGCTCCCTCGATCGCAAGGCGCGCCGGATTCTAATCATTCAGCACAGGCACGGCCAGCTCGAAAATTCAACGCCCGGAATGACCACCGCCGACAAACACTGCATTGGCTTCGGGCGTCCAACTCACCAAACTATAAAACTAGTATTATAGTTGTAACTCTTTGGAATTTGCGGTAGGTGGGAGCCCATGAACCGCAAGATCGCTGCACGCTGTTTGGCCGAACTAGGCAATTTGACGCGCCTGGACATTTATCGGCTGCTGGTTCGCGCCGGGCCGCCCGGCCTCAACATCACCGACATCCAGACTCGCCTCGACGTACCGGCCTCAACGCTCGCCTTTCATCTGCGCGGGCTGGTCAACGCGGGCCTCGTCGCCCAGGAAAAAAACGGGCGCACGGTGATCTGCCGCGCTCAATACGATCGCATGGACGGAGTCATCGCCTTCTTGCGCGAGCATTGCTGCGAGGGATTTGAGAGCGACCTGGTAGCGCCAGCAGCGCGTCGAGCGAGTTAATGCCGTGCGGATGGAGAGCCCCCAAACGTCGGCTCTCCACTTTGGCTGGGTCATATTGGGCGCGGGCACCTTCGGCTCCTTCATGACCCTGCCCGGCCAAACAGCAGGCGTTTCGGTCTTCTTCGATCCTATCACGGCCGACCTCGGCATCTCGCGCACATCAGCCTCGATCGCCTATGCAGTGGGGACTCTTGCTGGAATTCTGCCAGCGCCCGTGATCGGTCGTTGGATCGATCGGCGAGGACCTCGCTTGACGGCAACCATCATCGCCGGAGGCCTTGCTTTGGCATGCGCACTCATGGCGACAGCCCAATCCGCAGCGATGCTGCTCATCGGCTTCGCGCTGTTGCGCGGCGCTGCGATCGGCGGCCTTAGCCTCGTCAGTCAGCAGGTCGTCAATCTATGGTTCGTACGTCGTCGCGGGATTGCAGCTGCGGCAGCCAGTCTCGGCCTCGCGGCCGGTTCCATGACCTTCCCGAAGCTGATCGATAGCCTGATCTCGCTCTACGGCTGGCGAGGCGCCTATCTCGCGCTGGCCGGACTTGTCGCACTCACCATTCTGCCGGTTGCTGCGGCGCTGTTTCGCGATCGGCCGGAAAAATTCGGCCTCAGCACGGACGCCGGGCTGCTGCCGGCGGCAGAACATCCACGGGAGGAGCCTTCGTTTACGCGCGAACAGGCGCTCCGTACCGGCGTGTTCTGGTTGCTCTGCGCGGCCGGCTTTCTGACCAATGCCATCGGCACCGCGCTCTTGCTTAATCACTTCTCCATCATGCAGACGGCCGGAATTGCACATGGCGACGCGCTGCTATTGTTGTCGCTTCTTGCCGGCGTTCAAGCCGTTGCGACACTCGGCACAGGATTTCTGGTGGATCGCCATGAACCCCGGCACCTGGTTCCGCTTGCGATGTTCATGCTTGCGCTGGCGACGGCTCTTCCGGCGTTTGGCACCGGCGTCGCCATCAGTGTGCTATACGCGCTGTGCCTGGGAGGGGCGTACGGTTCGCAGCAAGCCGTCAACGCCGCCGGCTATGCGCAGTATTTCGGCCGCGACCATCTCGGCGCAATCAGGGGGGCGTCGTTCGTCTTCGGTATTGCCGGCGCAGCATTCGGCCCGCTGCCTTTCGCAGCAAGCGTCGATTGGACGGGTAACTATGCGGCCGTCCTGATCGGTTGCTGCGTGCTTTGCATTGTCTGCGGCGCCGGAGCATTCGCCGTCAAGCGACCGTCCATGTCGGCCGATTCGATGATGAATTGCAAGATGGGAGTAACGCCATGACGGGCGTAGAAACGACCATCGTGGCGGGCATCGAAATTCCTTCGACCGACCCCTTCTTTCTGGCGGTGGTCCTCGGAGTGCATATTCCCCTGGGCCTTGCATGCGTTGCGATCGGCGCAATCGCGATGCTGAGTCAGAAACGTCGCGGGCGTCATTCGAGACTTGGGACGACCTATTTCTGGTCCCTGCTGGCGCTCTTCGCGTCCGCGACGTTACTGTCGCTTATGCGCTGGGCCGAAAACTATCACTTGTTCGCACTCGGTGCGTTGTCATTCACTTGCGCCTGGATCGGGCGCACCGCGCTCCGGCGCCGCTGGTGGTATTGGGTCAGGCTGCATATCGCGGGGATGGGCCTGTCGTACATGCTGATGCTGGTCGCTTTCTACGTCGACAATGGAAGGCAGCTTCCGCTTTGGAAGGACCTGCCCCATTTCATGTACTGGCTGATACCCTTGGCCATCGGTATTCCGCTCATCGTTCGCGCGCTTCTGTGGCCGCCGTTGGCGCCAGCCCGCCATGATTTTCACTTGATGCGGTAAATTTGCGATGTGCCAATCGATATCCTCAAGCCAATGCTGCCGAATAGCTCCTTCCGATGTGAGACGGATTCTCCGGATTTCGGATTGACGTCCACCCCATAATTCCATAAGTCTGGATATATGGAAACCGAAGAAGCCGTTCTCGCCCTCGCGGCCCTATCCCAATCGACCCGGCTGGAAGCCTTCCGGACGTTGGTCAAGCATGAGCCCGACGGCCTTGCGGCCGGCGACCTCGCGCGCCTGTTGGAGGTGCCGCCGAACACGCTCTCGGCTCATCTATCGATCCTGACGCGGGCGCGTCTGGTCACATCCGAGCGGCACAGCCGTTCGATCGTCTACCGCGCCAACCTCGCCGAATTCCGGGACGTTGCGGTTTTCCTGCTTCGCGATTGCTGCGGCGGGCGGCCGGAAGTTTGCGAGCCGGTCGTCGACAGCCTCCAAGCCTGCTGCTCGCCAAAACGAAAGGAGCGAAGCCGTGCCTGACCAGATGTACAACGTCCTGTTTCTATGCACCGGCAATTCGGCGCGCTCGATCCTCGCCGAGTCGATCCTCCGCAAGGACGGAGCCGGCCGCTTTCAGTCCTTCTCCGCCGGCAGCACGCCGAAAGGCGCTGTCCATCCGCTGGCGCTGCGCACGCTCGAGAGCATGGACTATCCGGCCGACGGGATGCGCTCGAAGAGCTGGCTGGAGTTCGCCGCTCCCAATGCGCCGGTGATGGATTTCGTCTTCACCGTTTGCGACAATGCCGCAGGCGAGTCCTGCCCGATCTGGCCGGGACAACCGATGACGGCACACTGGGGCATCGAGGATCCCGCTTCTGCCGAAGGCACCGATCTGGAGAAACAGGCGGCGTTCGTCACCGCGTTCCGCTACCTCAAGAATCGGATCGACACCTTTGTAAGCCTCCCGCTCAGGAGTATCGACAAACTCTCCCTCGGGACCAAGCTACGCGAGATCGGCCGATCCGAAGGCGCAACACGTCCAGCGCCAAAGGCCGGCTGATGGACAATTTCGACCTCTCGCGACGCCTCGCAGCCGAAGCGCTCGGCACCGGCATTCTCGTCGCCACCGTCGTCGGGTCCGGCATCATGGCCGAGACGCTGACCAAGGACGTCGCTCTTGCGCTTCTCTGCAACACGTTGCCGACCGGGGCCATTCTCATTGTCCTGATCACCGTGCTCGGCCCGATCTCCGGCGCGCACTTCAATCCTGCGGTCACGCTCGTCTTCACCGGCAAGCGCGAGCTGCCGGTAAATGAGGCGGCTCTCTACGTGATTGCGCAGATCGCCGGCGGCATCGCGGGGACCATGGCGGCACATCTCATGTTCGGACTGCCCCTGCTGGATGTCTCGATGAAGGTTCGAACGGGAGGGCCGCAATGGTTCGCCGAAGCCGTCGCCGCCTTTGGGCTTGTCGTGACGATCCTGGCCGGTATCCGCTTTCAGCGGACGGCGGTCCCCTGGCTGGTCGGCCTTTACATCACGGCAGCCTATTGGTTCACCGCCTCCACCTCGTTCGCCAATCCTGCGGTGGCCATCGCACGGTCGCTCACAAACACATTCTCGGGCATTCGCCCCACTGACCTGCCCGGATTCATCCTTGCGGAACTCTGCGGAGCGTTCGCCGGCATGCTGTTGATGAACTGGCTGCTCGGACAGCCCAATGCGCGCGGCCCTATCCCCATCGCGGAAACAAACCAATGAGCGTCACGATCTACCACAACCCCGACTGCGGCACCTCGCGCAACACCCTCGCCATGATCAGGCAGAGCGGCGTCGAGCCTGTCGTCATCGAGTATCTGAAGACGCCGCCATCGCGCGAAACGCTCAAGCAACTGACCGCTGCGATGGGAATCTCCGTCCGCGCATTGCTGCGCGAGAAGGGTACACCCTACAAGGAGCTCGGCCTCGCCGATCCCAAGTGGACGGATGATGAACTGCTCGACTTCATGATGGCGCATCCCATTCTCATCAACCGTCCGATCGTGGTGACTGCAAAAGGCACGCGATTGTGCCGGCCCTCCGAAGCCGTCGTCGATCTCCTCAACGATCCCGTCGGCCGATTCGTGAAAGAGGACGGCGAGGTGGTGGAAGCTAAGTAGGCTCCTCCTCATTTGCGCGCCAGACCAGACATCATCCCTAATGAATGATCTGGCCGAGGAAATTCCTCGCGCGTTCAGTTTTGGGCGCGCGGAAGAAGGTGTCCGGATCGGCCTCCTCGACGATGGCGCCGCGATCCATGAAGACCACCCTGTCGGCAACTTCGCGGGCAAAGCCCATCTCGTGCGTGACGCACACCATGGTCATGCCGTCACGCGCGAGCTCCACCATGGTGTCGAGCACCTCCTTGACCATCTCCGGATCGAGTGCAGAGGTCGGCTCGTCGAACAGCATGATCTTCGGCTGCATGCAGAGGGCGCGGGCAATGGCAACGCGCTGCTGCTGGCCGCCGGAGAGCTGTCCCGGATATTTGGTCGCCTGGTCGTGGATGCGCACCTTGCGCAATACACCGATCGCACGCTCATGCGCCTCCGCGCGCGACAGGCCGCGCACCTTCATCGGGGCCAGCATGCAGTTCTCGACGACGGAGAGATGCGGAAACAGGTTGAAACTCTGGAACACCATGCCGACCTCGCGGCGGATGCTGTTGATATCGGCCATCCGGTCCGTCAGCTCGACACCATCGACGACGATCCGGCCGGCATCATGCTTTTCGATATGGTTGATGCAACGGATCAGCGTCGATTTGCCCGAGCCCGAGGGACCGCAAAGGACGATCTTCTCGCCGGTCGTGACGCTGAGATTGATGTCATTCAGGGCCGTGAAATGCCCGAACCGCTTGACGAGGCCCTCCACGGCGACGATGGCCTGACATCGGCTCATCTCATTCACGGCGATCTCCTGAACCATCTTCATCTCCCAAAACAGCGCTTCTCGTGCGATTCCCTAGCGGCGCGCGATGGCATAGCGCTTGCGCAACAGCGCGACGCCTTGCGATGCCGCCGAACTGATGGCGAGATAGACCACGACGACCACGAGATACATCTCGACGAGACGGCCGTTGAGCTGCGCGAGCTTCGAGGCCGCGCCGAGCAGGTCGGTGAGCGAAAGCACGTAGACCAGCGAGGTGTCCTGGAACAGGATGATGGTCTGGCTCAGGATGATCGGGCTCGCCACGCGGAGCACCTGCGGCAGGATCACGCTCCGATAGGTCTCGAAGGTGGACAATGCGAGCGCCTGGCACGCCTCGAACTGCCCCCGGTTCACGGCGCGCAATCCGACGCGAATGATCTCGGAATAGTAGGCCGCCTCGAACAGGCCGAAGGTGATGAAGGCCGTCCAGGTGGCGCCGATCGGAATCGGGCGACCGTTGCCGGCGAGATGGCCGAGCACGATCGGCACCAGGAAGAAGAACCAGAACAGGACGAGGATCAGGGGGATTGAGCGGATCAGGGCGATGTAGCCGCGCACGACCTTCCCGATCACGGGCACTTCGAAGTGCTGCAACAGCGCAAAGCAGGTGCCCAGGATCATGCCGACCACGAAGGCTGCCGCGGTGAGTGCGAGCGAAAGCAGCAATCCGGACCAGAGATAGGGCCACGCCTGCAGAACAATCGAGAAATCGAGGCTGCTCATTTCACGACCTCCATCCCCGCGGGCAACGAGCCGGTGCGCTGGACATCGTCCGCCAGGCTCGGTTCGATCGCATCCTCCGCCCGCGCGGTGCCGGGGATGCGCACGGCCCTGTCGATCAGCGCCATCGCCTGGTAGGCGATCAGCGCCAGCGCGAGATAGATCAAGGTCGCAGCGCCGAAAGCCGTAAAGGTCTGGAACGTCGCCTCGCTGATCTGGCGCGCCTGCGCCGTGAGCTCCATCAACCCGATCGTCAGTGCGACCGAGGTGTTCTTGTAGATGCCCATTACTTCGCTGGTCAGGCTCGGCACGATCAAACGCAGCGCCTGCGGCACGATGATATGGCGGTAGGTCAGATAGCCGGTGAGCCCGAGTGCGCTTGCCGCCTCGATCTGCCCTCTCGGCAGGGCCTCGATCCCCGCCCGAACCTGTTCGGCGATCCGGGCCGCGGTGTAGAGGCCGAGGCACACCAGCGCCGGGACGAATGAACCCCAGGGCGGCGGAATCTGCTTGATGGCGTTTCCGAGCGCGGTCGGAACAATCTCCGGCAGGACGAAGTACCAGAGAAACATCTGCGCCAGGACGGGGATGTTGCGGAAGATTTCCACATACAGGCGCGCAAGCGCAGCGATGGCCCGGTTCTGCACAGTGCGGCCGATCCCGACGACGATCCCGATCGCAAAGGCAATCCACCAGCCGAAGAAAGCCAGGGCCAGGGTCCAGCCGAGGCCCGACAGAAGCCAGTCGATATAGCGCTGGCCATCCGCCGTCTGTTCAAAAAGCACTGCGAACATGGCGAACCTCGAGGCTCCGGATGCGAGAGAGGATCAGCGTGCGGACAAATTCCCCGGTATGATGCTCCGACTAATCGACCGCGTCGCTCGGATGAGCGATCCGGTCCCTGAGTTCGTCCGTCAGCGGGAAAGCGAGGTTTTCGCCCTTGGGCGGAATCGCCCGGGTGAACCACTTCGCATAGGTCTTTTCGAACTGACCCGACGCCATCTGCTTCGACAGAACGTCGTCGACGAGCGCCTTGAAGCCGGCATCGCCCTTGGTGAACATCAGGCCATAATAGATCTTGGCATAGCCCTCGGGGAGGAAGATCAGCGCATCCGGCTTCGGAGCTGCGGCCTTGAGGCCGGCGAGCAGGATGTCGTCCTCCATGAAGGCGGCCGCGCGGCCGGTATTCAGCATCAGGAAGGATTCCGCGTGGTCTTTCGCCTGGACGATGTTGAAGCCGAGCTGCGCCTTGGCATTCACGCCCTGCGCGAAGCCGACGGCATTAGAGCCCTGGGTCACGACGATCGTCTTGCCCTTGAGATCGCTGGCCACCTTCACGCCGCTGTCCGCCTTGACCAGCCAGCGCGGCTGGCTGACGAAGGTGGCAACCGAGAACGAGACCTGCTCCTGCCGCTTCCTGTCGTTTGCCGTGCCACCGCACTCGATGTCGACGGTGCCGCTTTGGATGAGCGGGATCCGGTTGGACGAGTTCACCGGCGTGTAATTGACGGCGAGATTGGGCAGGTTGAGCTCCGTCTTGATGCGCTCCACAATTGCAGCGCAGAGGTCCAGCGAAAAGCCGATCGGCTTTTGATCGGGACCGAGATACGAGAACGGAATGGAGGCCTCGCGGTGGCCGATGGTGATGGCACCGCTCGACTTGATCTTGGCGAGCGTGGGACTGTCGGCCGCGATCGACGGTCCAGCGAGGATGCCGACGGCCGCAAGGCCGATTAGGCCGCCCACTACACGCGCAAAACTCGTCATGTGCATCTCCCCTCTGAAGAACAGCCTAGGCAGCCCTGGACGACGGCTTCACGCCGCGCCGCTTGATGATGTCGATCAGGCGATCGACATCGGCGAAAACGTTGAACATCCCGAATGACACGCGAATGCCATCGCGCTCCGGCGACACGCGGATGCCGTTCTGCTCGAAATGACCGAGCCATTCGGCCGCAGGGAGCGCGATGACGTAGATGTGCGGCGCGCGGTGCTGCCGATCGCGGGGACCGACGAGGCGAACGTCCAGCGCGTCGAGCCCCGCGATGAGATGATCGCCGAGATCGAGACAATGGTTCTGAATGTTCTGCACGCCCAGCGCTTCGATCATGTCGAGGGAGGCACCGAGCGCATGGATCGCCGGAAGATTGAAGTTGCCGAGCTCGAAGCGGCGCGCGTTCGGGGCGAGCTCGAGCTCGTCGGGCCGGGCGATGAGATCGGCCGGAACTTCCGCAAGGCTGGCGGCAGCGAGATAGGCGGGCTCGAGCTCGATCCTCGATTTGTCCCAAACCAGGAGCCCGAGCCCCTGCGGCACGAGCAATCCCTTGTGGCTGCCCGATCCGATAAAGGTCGCGCGCATGGCTTTCGCATCGATCGGCACGACGCCGATCGCCTGCATCACGTCGACGACGAAATAGAGCCCCTTCTCGTCGCAGAGGGCGCCGATGCTTTCGATGTCGAAGCGATGGCCGGCGTGGAAGGTCACCTGCGACATCGAGACCGCCCGCGTGCTCGCATCGATGTACGGACGAAGGCTTTCGGCGTTCACGACCTCCGTCATCGGCACGAATTCGACCGTCACGCCCTTGCGCTGCAGATTGAGGAACGCATAGGCGTTGTTGGGATGGTCGCCATGGATCATCAGGACCTTGTCGCCGGCGCGCAGGGGCAGCGCGTTGGCGGCGATGTTCATGCTTTCCGAGGTGTTCTTGGTGAAGGCGATCTCATCGGCCGATGCGCCAAGAAACCGCGCCAGCTTCTTGCGGGTCTGCTCGACGCGGTCGAGCCACACGCTCTTGGGGCCGGCCGTCTCAAGGCCCTCGCTGAGGAAGAGATCGATCGCCGCCTTGACCGGGCGCGCGAGCGGCGTCTGGAAGCCGGAGTCGAGATAGGTGATGCGCTCGACAGCCGGAAACTCCTTCCGCACGGCATCGACGTCGTAATGGCGAGACATCCCACTCTCCTGATGAGCGCACCCGGCAGGGCTCTGGCTGCGCTGCACAAATCCTGATCACCTTTCGGCGACGCCAACGATATGAGCAATCTACGGACGCGGCCAAGAGTGATTTTCATATTTCAATAGTATTTATTCCGAAAAATGATAATTATTTGGCTCGTCAATCGAGGACCGGCAGATGCAGCAAACCAATTCCGACGGACCACTCGACCGGGCATTCGCCATCGTTGGCCATGTCGCGGGTCAAGTCAGAGCTGTCTCGGTCGCAGAAATCGCCAATGCGCTCGCTCTCCCGCTGCCCACCGCGCATCGTCTCATCGGAAATCTGGAGCAGCGCGGGCTTCTCCAGAAAGCCCTGGGCACGAAGCGCTACGTGGTTGGCAACCAACTGGTCACGCTGTCGGCCAAAGTCATCGGCGCAGCTTTCCGGACCGCACGCCGGCACGCCGTGCTCCGCGCAGTCGCGGCTGAAATCGGCGAGCAATGCGAGATCGGTGTCGTGCGGGACAATGTCGTTGCCTATGTCGACAGCGTCCGCGTGTCGCAACCGCAGGGGCTTCAATTCAATCCGGGCGAAGCGGCACCGCTCCACTGCACTTCGACCGGCAAGATCTACATGAGCCGATTGCCCGAACGAGCGCGCGAGAAGCTGTGCCGCGCACTTTCGCTCACCAGGTACACCGAGACGACCATCATCGACGTCGAAAACCTGATGAAGGTCCTCGACGAGACCCGCAAACGCGGCTGGGCCAAGACCAATGAAGAATATGTGAGAGGGGTCGTCGGCTGCGCCGTCCCCATCGTGTCTCCGGATCGCGAACTGATCGCGTGCCTGGGCGTCTCCGTTCCCGTGGCACGCGTGAGCTTCGCCGAGTTGGATCGGTTTATAGCTCCACTGCAGAAAGCCGCTGCGCTGCTGTCGGAAACAATCCTCGGGGATGACGAGGATGGAGCAGGCGATGCATCTGAGAAATTCTGATAGCGCACTTGATCGCAGGCGTCCTAGCGATCATGTGGGCCTGGACGAGCGCGGGCTACCATAACGATTGTTTCGGCCTGCCGTCCTCGCGCCTGACCGCGGAGCTACGCTCTTTAGCTGCCGTAAATCGGCGGCCGCTTCTGCCAAAAGCCACTCGCGAAAGATCGCAATCTTTGGCAGGGCGGCGGTCGCCTTCGGACCAACAATCCAGTAGGTCTTCGACAGCGGCGAGGATTCCGGGAAAGGCAGTACCAGCCGACCGTTGATCAAATCCCAGGCCGCCAAAGTCGTGCGCGCAAGGGCAATCCCTTGTCCATTGATCGCCGCATCGATCACCATGCTCGCGCGGTTGAGCACCGGGCCGTGACTGACATCGGCATCATCGATGCCAACACCGCGTAGCCAGTTTGCCCAATCGGATCGGCTGTCGAGGTGAATGAGCGGAAACTTCAGGATGTCAGCGACCCCGCCGATACGGCGACGTCCCGACAGGAGCTTCGGACTGCATACGGCAAAGAGCCGCTCCGCCGACAACCTGACCGCGTCCAGGCCCGGCCAATTACCATCGCCGTGACGCACGGCAAGATCGACATCTTCGCGCACAAAATCGACGTGATGCAGCGTCGCGGAAACGCGCAGATCGATGTCGGAATGCGCTTCGGCGAACTGACCAAGCCGGTGCACCAGCCATTTGGCAGCAAAGTCCGGCGAGGTGCTGACGGTAAGAACGCCTGCGCTTTGCCGCTGAAGCAATCGCTCGGTCCCGGCGGCGATCCGGTCCAGCGCATCGCGCACCACGGCGAGATAATCCCGGCCTGCCTCCGTGATGATCAGACGCTGGCGCTCGCGATTGAACAGCTTGATCGCAAGCTCCGTCTCCAGCGCCTTCACCTGATGGCTCACTGCACCTTGCGTGACACACAGCTCCTGCGCTGCGCGCGTGAAGCTCCCATGCCGCGCCGCCGCCTCAAAGGCTTTCAACGCGTTCAGAGATGGCAAATGCGGGCGCATCGCGAAACATCCGGCAGGTCATTAGAAAAATTCAGGCAGGCCTGAGAAACGATGCTTTGCGGCCTGGGCCTTACTTGCCCTATGAGGCAGTCAGCTTATCGAAATCATGAGGTTTGGAGCCGTCTGATGTCAATCCTTTTTGCCAATACCGCTCTTCTCCAGCGCGCTGGACGCAGGGCAGCAGTCGGAGATCATCAACCCAATTCATGGGTGAAACTCCTGGACAAGTGGTTGTCCTGCAGCGAGCGAGCGCATCAGCGTGCCGGCTTGCGCAACATCGCCGATGACCCACACCTGCTCGCCGACCTCGGGCTCACCCGAGACGAAGCTCTAGAGCAGGCGGATAAACCATTCTGGCAATAGACGAACCTAGCTACACACGGGAGGAGAATCATGGCCGAGCCTATCGTTTACGGGTTTCCTCGCAGCACCTTCGTCAACATCGTCCGGCTCGTCCTTACGCACAAGGACGTGTCCTACGTCTTCAACGACCTCGAACCCGTCATGGGCAAGGCCGAACATTTGGCGCTGCACCCGTTCAATCGCGTCCCCATCTTGCGGCACGACGACTTCATCCTCTATGAGACCGACGCGATCGTCGACTACATCGACGAGGTTTTCGCGGAGCCCCGCCTCACGCCGAAAGAACCCCGCGCGCGGGCGCGGATGAACCAATGGATCAGCGCCGTCAACTCCTACTTCTATCCGTACATGATCTACCACGTGACCCACGAACGCCTGGTCTTCCCGGAGCTTGGCATCGCCTCCGACGAGAAAGTCGTGGCTCACGCGCTCCCGAAGATCGAAATTGCGCTGGGCGCGATGGAGCGCGAGTTGGCGCATGACGGGGATTACTTGCTCGGGTCCGAGCTTACACTTGCCGACTTCTACATGCTGCCGTGCACCTTTGCCTTTGGACTGACCGACGAAGGCCAATCCATGTATCGGAAATTCCCATCGTTTTGTCGCTGGCGCGCCGGAATGGAGAACCTCTCGACCACACGGACGCTGCGTGCAAGCCTGCCGCCACGCGAGCCTATCCCGCACGCGCGCGAATGGGCGACCTCGCATCGGCCGAAATGCTGATCTCAGCTGCACTCTGCCCGTGGTGCTTTGCCGAGCGCACCTGACACGACTAAGTTGATCACGCGGGGAACCGCAGCCTCCCCGTCAGACGGTCTCCGCCCAAGCTCTGCGCAACGCTCGATGCTTCGAGGCGATTGCGCATGAATGGCCCGACCTGCATTTCGCCGAATATCCTCGCGCGCAGCCGCCATCCGGCGTCAGCTTTTCGTGCTGGCCGTCTTGTCGAGCGCGGCACGCAAGCCGTTGGCAAGCTTGATCGCGTCGTCGTTCGCCCAGAAATGCATGAAGAAGAGGCGCGGCTGTTCATCCAGCATGTGGCTATGGAGAGCCGTCACGGCGATGCCATGCGAGCGCAGCGCCTTGATCACGGCGTTCACCTCGTCGCCGGTCATTACGAAATCGCCGGTGATGGCCGCCTTGCCGCCGCCAGTCGGTTGAAAATTGATGGCGGTTGCGACGCCCAGCGGACCGACGGGGCTCAACTGCATCCCTTCTTCGGTAATCGGATCGCGGCGGGGAACGTTGAACTGGTAGACGCCGCCGTTGGCCTGCCCCTTGACGCCGATGATCTGGTCGAGTTGCGCAGTATCGAGATCGACGGCAGGCGGAGGGACCGCCGGAGCCGGCGCCGACATGGGCGTCGGCAAGCGCGGTCTTGATGGCGGTCGCGATCTTGAGCGGATCACCGTGCCCGGCCACGTGCATGTAGAACGTCGCCGGGCTCGCGCCGAGCAGATGATTGTGAACGGCAGTGATCTCCAACCCGCTCTCGCTCATCTTCTGCATGACCGGGTTGATTTCCGATTCGAGCAGCACCAAATCGCCCATCGCCATGACGCCACCATGTGCAGGCTTGAACGCGACCCAGCCGCCGAGCGCCAGCGCCGGCTTGATGGTCACGCCGTCAAGCGTCACCGTCAGGTCGGTGCGTGGAAAACCATAGCGATGCACGTCGCCGGTGACGGCCGGCTTTCGGCCCAGCGCATCATCGACCTTCTGCCAGTCGACATCCTGCGCGTGAGCGGTCGCGATGAAGCATGCGCCGATGCTCATCAGCAGCAAAATTGTTCTTCGCATTGATCTGCTCCCTCAAGCGAAATCCGGTTTCCGGAGTTCAGTTCTGTTCCTTGATCTGGCCGGCACCGTCGACGAGGAGCCGCACCGGCTTGCCGTTCTTGACCGCCTTGGCAGTCGTCCCCTCCGCGGTCGACTTGATCTCGCTGACCTGCGTGTAGCCGGCCGCCTGGATCCTGGCGATCAACTCATCTTGAGTCAGCGCGCGTGCGGTCGACATGCCAGCCGCGATCGCCAGAAACAGGAGGGTGAGAAGGATTGTCCGTGTTCGCATGGTCGTTCTCCCGGTCATTTCCCGCCCCAGGTGAAGTCCGCTTTTGCGACGCTGCCCTTCTAAATGGCGCAGACCGAGAGGTCACGCCCCAGACGCAGGTCCGCCGGGACGCCCTTGTCGGTATGCGCGCCGACAAGCTCCGGCGCGCCGCGCTGGAGCGAGGGGCCGAAACGATTTGTCGGATGAATTCGGAGGTAAGGTGACATGCTGCGCCCTTGGTGAAGATCAGGACGCGATTCTTGGGCATGACGCCTCACGGGGAGATCGCACATCCCCGTTGCCGGAAATAGAAAACCCGGAACGCCAAGCTGTCAACCTGCGCATTGCGCGAAAGCGCCAGGCAGGCTCCATGAGGCGTTCGCCGTTCGAATGGAACCGCGCTACCGTCTTGAAAGCCGAGGACGATCTCACGTAAGGTCGTGCGCATGGGGGCAAATGCAGACCCCCCAAGAGACTTCGGTCCAAGCTCTGCGCAGCACGCACTTCGTGGAGCTTGCGCATGGACACCGAACAACACCTTCCTCTCCGATCCACCGTTGCCATCCTCTCACGCGGCGATGCCGCCGCGCGGGCGGATGCCACACCGCAGAACAGCCGCTTCGTCCGCGTCTTCGAGGCACTCGCCGCTATCGGCATCGAAGCCCGGCCAGTCATCTACGACGAGACCTTTGCCGACGCCGTCCGCGATCAATTGCTCGCGGTCGACGGCGTGCTCGTCTGGGTCGACCCGATCCATCAAGGCAAGACGCGCGCTGAGCTCGATCCCCTGCTCCGTGGCGTTGCGGCGCGAGGGCCTTGGGTGAGCGCACATCCGGACGTCATCTTGAAAATGGGCGTCAAGGACGTGCTCTACCGCACGCGTCACCTGGGCTGGGGCGCGGATACGCATCGCTATGACACCGCGGCCTCCTTCCGCGCCGAATTCCCGTCGCGGCTTCGCGCGAACGGCCCCCGCGTGCTCAAGCAAAATCGCGGCAACGGAGGCCAAGGCGTCTGGAAGGTCGAGGCCGTCTCGAACGCGGGCACCATGGTTCGGGTGCTCCACGCGCAGCGCGGGAGCCTGCCCGAGGACATTCCGCTCGATGGCTTCCTCGCGCGTTGCGAGCCCTATTTCGGCTGGGGCGGCTGCATCATCGATCAGGCGTTTCAGCCTCGCCTGCCCGACGGCATGATCCGCTGCTACATGAGCGGGTCCAAGGTCGCGGGCTTCGGGCACCAACTGATCAAGGCCTTGATCCCGCCGCCGCCGGAAGGTGTGGACTCGCCCGAGGCGCAACCGGGCCCGCGGATCATGCACGGGCCCGATGCTCCGCAATTCCAGGCGTTGCGAAGGTCGATGGAGGACGAATGGACGCCGCGGATGATGGACACGCTCGGCATCGATGAATCCTCGCTGCCGGTGATCTGGGACGCGGACTTCCTCTACGGACCTCGCGACGCGGCGGGCGCCGACACATACGTCCTGTGTGAAATCAACGCGAGCTCCTGTTTTGCGATCCCCGAGGAGGCGCCGGCGGCCATCGCACGGACGGTGAAATGCCGCATTCTACAGACTCAAGGCACCGGTTCCGGCAGATAAAAACCGGCGAGCGCGCAACATCATCTCGCACTGCGGCTCGGAGGCTGCTGCACCCTCGCCCAGCAGGCGATGGCGGGAGTTGTCACGCGACAGTAGGACGCAAGCGCGGATCGATGGCCCCCGTTGAAGCTGCGAGTCTCCAGAGCTATCGATCCGGGAAACCTGCTTCGATCGGGAGGAAGGCATGAGCACCATCAACGGTGGCTGTCATTGCGGCGCAATCCGTTATCAGGTCGAGGGCGAAGCGATCGTGCATGCGCTGTGTCACTGTCGCGATTGCAGACTCCACGCCGGCGCACCTGTGGTCGGCTGGACGATGTACGCCGATGATGCTGTCACAGTGACCAAGGGGGAGCCCAAGGTCTACAGCTCCTCGGAACATGGTCGGCGGCACTTCTGCGGCAACTGCGGGACCGGTCTGTTTTACGTCAATGCCAACATGTTGCCCGGAATCATCGATATCCAGAGCGCGACCTACGACGATCCAGATGCTGTCCCCGCGACGGTGCATATCCAGGTCGCCGAGCGCCTCCGCTGGATGGAGCGCGCGCACGAGCTGCCGACATTCGACCGCTATCCACCGCCGCCGTAGCAGCGGGAGGTGATACCGGCCGCGCAAGCATTCGGCGGGGAATCGCCGCGCTGAGCAATAAGCCTAGGGAGCGCAGAGATGACTTCCAAACCGTGGCTTGACTTACTGGGACTGATCAACGGCTTCCACGTGACGCAGGCGCTTCACGTCGCCGCCAAGCTTCGCGTTGCCGATCACCTGAAGGATGGCTCACGCTCCGTCGAGGAACTGGCCACATTGACGAACAGCCATGCCGGCTCGCTCTATCGGCTCCTGCGAGCACTCGCCGCAATTGGTGTTTTCCATGAGGCTGAAACTCGGACCTTTGCGCTGACACCGATGGCCGATTGCCTGCGTGCCAACTCTGCGACTCCCCTTGGAGCCTGGGCGGAATACGCCGGAAGCGACTATGTCTGGCAAACCTGGGGGAATCTCGAACACAGCATTCTGACGGGTGAGAACGCCTTTCAATACGTCCACGGCAAGGGAATTTGGGAGTATCGCACCGAGCGTCCCGAACAAGGCGCTGTGTTCGATCGGGCAATGACCGAGCTGTCGCGTGGAAGCGCCGAGGCCGTCATCGCCGCCTATGATTTCTCCTCCTTCGGCCGCGTCGTAGACGTCGGCGGCGGGTGCGGATTGATGCTGAGCGCCATCCTGAGAGCCCACACTCAGACGCGTGGCACGTTGTTCGATCTGCCCGGCGTTGTTGCCGGTGCAAAGACTGTATTGTCCGAGCAAGGTGTCATCGATCGCTGCGATGTGGTCGGGGGAAGCTTCTTCGAGGCGGTGCCCGGGGGCGGTGACGCCTATGTCATGCGCGTGGTGATCCATGACTGGGAGGACGAAGAGGCCATCGCGATTCTGAAATCCTGCCGGCGCGCAATGGCAGAGACGGCAAAATTGATCCTCATCGAACGGATTGTCGCGCCCCCAAACGAAATGCCGGCAACAAAGTTCAGCGATCTGAACATGCTGGTCCTGCCTGGCGGGCGAGAACGAACCCGGGAGGAGTTTGGAACCCTCTTGTCAAAGTCAGGCTTCGAACTGACCCAAATTGCCCCTGCGGGCAACATCAACGTCATCGAGGCACGGCCACACGCGTAGCGGCGATGCTTCGCATTGCGTGATCCCTCACCTCTCAGTGCGTCCCACACCGGCAGAACTCGTAATCGACGGGATCATGGCTGTTGACGATCCTCACGCGGCCGCCGTGGTCGAGCTTCAGCGCGCGCAGCCGCGCCTGGTTGGCGATCCGCTGCTTGCGGTCCATGTCGGCGCGGCGCTGGAAATAGCCGAGCACCAGCGGCATGCGCGGGGATGCCGCGAGCTGGCCGTGATGGAAATAACTGTCGCCGGCATGCAGCAGCCATGTGTCGCCTGACCGGACCGCGATGCCGCAATGGCCGAGCGTATGGCCGGCGAGCGGGATCATCAGGATGTCCGCTTCGCTGTCGCCGAGCGCCCGCACGCCCTTGAAACCGAACCAGTCTTCGCCGGCTTCGCCATAGAACGTCCAGCTTGGTCCATGGCTCCACTGCCCGGTGACGTAGCGTCCTTCCGGCGGCGCCGGCTTGCGCTGCACCGCCATGTCGTATTCGGCTCGATGGACGTGGATCGCGGCATGGGGAAAGTCGGGCACGCCGCCGGCGTGATCGCGATCGAGATGGGTCAGCAGCACGTGGCGTACATCGGCGGGCGAATAGCCGAGCGCCTTCACCTGCTCGACCGCCGTCTCGGACGGATCGAGCCGTGGCGCGGTCTGGCGCAGCCAGCGCCGTCCGAGCCGGTCAGGGGCTGCAATATCGCCAAGCCCGATGCCGGTATCGACCAGGGCAAGCCCGTCACCCGTTTCGATCAGCAGGCAGTGGCAGACCATGCGGGCGCGCTGGAACAGGCCGCCGGTGCCGTTCACCAGGCGGCGGCCCATCGGGCACATCGTGCCGGTGTTGAGATGATGGATTTTCATGGAAGTCCTCGCCCGTTGTGACCAGGGCGTTCTTGCCATCGTCAGATCCATAGGTAAAATATTGAATATTGATCATATCTCTAGGTATATCCTATGGACATCCGCGAGCTTCGCTACTTCGCCGCCGTCTATCGCGCGCGCAACCTGACCGCCGCGGCGCGCGCCTGCTTCGTGTCGCAGCCGTCGATCTCCACCGCGATCACCAATCTGGAGGCCGAGCTCGGCACCACGCTTTTCATCCGGCACAAGAAGGGCGTCGCGCCCACCGCCTCGGCCGAGCAGTTTCACGCGCTGGCCCGCCGCATCATCGACGAGACGGACGCCGCGCGCAGCCTGTTCAGGAAGCCGGCGACCAGGACGACGGTGACGCTCGGCCTGATGCGCACGCTCGACGTGCCCCGGACGATCGCGCTGCTGAAGCCGCTGACGGCGCGCAGCGACATCGCGCTGCGCCTCGTCGGCAGCGACGAGCGCGCCGATGCGCGGATCATCTCGAAAAACATGCTGCGCGCCGACGAGCATTTCGTCGCGCTGTGGAGCGAGCGCTATGTCGCCGCCTTGCCGCCGTCGCATCCGCTGACGCTGAAGGACAGGCTCCGGACCGCCGATCTCGCCGGTGCTGCCATGATCGACCGCTGCCATTGCGAGCAAAGCGAATTCTTCGGCCGCGCCGCGCAGCGGCGCCAGAGCGCGGCGATCGCGCAATCGGAGGATTGGGCCATGGCGCTGGTCGCCGCCGGCGTCGGCATCGCCATCGTCCCGGAGGGCGTGGCGAAGGGCAATCCAGACGTCGCCGTGCGCGAGATCGAGGTCAAGGTCAGGCGCGAGGTCGGCCTCGCCTACCGTGCGTCAGTGCCGCTGGCGGACGCGCTGAAGGACTTCGTCGCAAAGATCCAGAAGCAGCGCAGCTCGGATCGAACCGCGCGCCGGCCCGGCGCGCGCAAAACGCCTGGCACGGCACGCTGACCGCGATCATTCGCATCGCCGGCACAATCCTCGCGACTATCCGAGCAGGCCCTTCAGGCCGGCGTAAATGGAGCCGACGGCCGTTGCGGCGATGCCGGCCAGCGGCCCCGCCGTCTGCATGAGGTCCTGGATCAAACGAGCCCGGCGGCGCAATTGCTCTTCGCCGACATGCTGTCCAAGCAGGCGCGCCATCCTGAAGGCGAACGCGTTGGGCTTGCCGCCCTGGGCAAGCACGCGCGGCAGCACCTGGAAGATCAGGACGCCCAGGATGTTTCCGGAGACGAAAGCCAGCAGGATGCTCGCTCCGTATTCGAACACTTCCCGCCATTCAATCCACACGGCCGGCAGGATCGGGACACGATCGTGGATGCCGGTGACCGTCAGCATCGACAGAATGCTGACGCTCGCAGCCAGGAACGCCAGCACGAACGCTCCCACCGCCGAAACCCTGTGCAGGGGATAGGCCACGAACCCGAACAGCAGCGGGATCACGATCGACGCGATCCGAAGCGGGATCGGAGAGAGGTTGAAGGTGATGGTCACCAGAACATGCGCGACCGTCAGCAGCAGTGATGGAATGAGGACATAGAGAACCGCATGCGTTCCGAAATATCGCAGCGGATTCTTGTACCGCTCGAGGCGGACGTTGACCCGATCGAGATCCCGCCTGAGCCTGTCCAGGTCGGCGACGATGTCGTCGATCTCGCGAAGCGTCGGTCGCACGACGCGCAGATCGCGCGAACAGTGCTTGCACGCGATGGCTTCGTCCTTGATCGTCTCGGCGCAGAACGGACATTCCATCGTCAGCGCGGCTTCCTGCGCCGCATGATGGCCTCGACTTCGTCTCTGGCCTGCCTCAGCTCGTCGCGCAGCTCGTCACGCTTGCGCCGCAGATCGTCCCGTTCCGCGATCAGCGTGGCGGGAACGGCAATATCACGCCCACAGGACGCGCAAACCAGCGCGCCTTCCGCGTTGGCGGACTGGCAGTACGGACACGTCACTTGGGCGCAACCTTCAGCGTGAAGATCGCCGTGCCCGGCCGGCCGTCACTGTCCTTGATGTCGACGCGAACGGTGTATTCGCCCGGCGGCAATTCCGCGTCCTGCATGTTGATGCCGTCGGGCTGGACAAACGGCTTGACCCGGGCGGTCAGATCGACATTCGGCGAACGCAGAAAGATCACCTTGACCGATTCCGGATCGATCTTCGCCCCACCGTACGACTCGAACTTCAATACCAGCCGCAGGGGTGAGTTGACGGAATCGCCGGGCGAGACGAATTCCACCTTCGGACCACGCATGATGCCGCGCCGGTCCGCGGCAATCGCCCCCTTCGGAGGCGGCAGCCTGGCTTCCTGTTCGGTGATCAATTGTGTTGCCGCTCGCGCCGCTCCCGAAAACAGCAGGCCCCCCGCAATGAGCCCAAGCAAGATGGTCCGCTTCATTTCCCGTCCGATCCTTCCCTCACCTGCCATCAACGTACACCGCCGTCACCGATGATCGTGTACGGTGCCCAGAACAGCGGATGCGCATAGGCGAACTCGGTCTTGCCTTCGCCATTGAGATAGCCCGGGCCATCGACGAGGCCCATCATCGCCTCGCGCAGCGCTTCGCTCCGCGACAGCTTTGGATCGTCGGCCTGCCGCTTGAACAGGTCGGTCACCAGCTGCCGCGCCGATTGCGAATGCACCGACCAGTTCGTCACCAGCAATGCCCGCGTTCCGGCATAGAAGAACGCCCGGCCAAGCCCCGATGCCGCTTCGGCCCCCGCACCGGCACCTGCGCCGGTATTGCAGGCCGACAGGATGACCCAGTCGGCATCGAGCTTGAGGCCGAGAATCTCCTCCATGGTCAGGAGGCCGTCTCCGCCCTCGCCCGTCACGGTCGGGGACGACAGAGCGAGCGCCGGCTGCGTCAATCCATTGAGCTCGCCCGGGACCAGACCGTGGGTGGCGAATGCCAGGATTCTGAAGCCGGAGAGATTCATCGTCTTGACGGCGCTCTCGGTCGCACTCTTGCCGAGGAACAACACTTTTGAAGGATCCGCCTGCAAGGCGAGCGCGATCGACTTGAGCTCATCGGCCGTGTCGGGAAGCCGGGGCAGCAGACCGAGCTCGGCGCTGTCGACGCCGTCGAGCTTCGGGCTGTTGCGGCGCTTCAGCGGCATGCCGCGCGTGACGTTGCCGCCGGCGTCGGCCACCTCGATTTTGGCGCCGCCTTCAGCCTCGGCCTGCTGATCCCTGTTGAAATAGGGGTCCCCGAACGCCACGAGATCACCGCGGCCAGGCTTGCCCGGCGGCAACTGCCGCAGGGTGCGCAACGCAGCCGCCGATGGCACCGTCGACACGGCATGGGTTCGGGCCAGCCATGGCACCTTGCGATAGCCGACGAACAGCGGATCCTCGTCCGCGGCCACCTCCGCCGGTGCGGTCGGCAGCAAGGACAGCGGCAACAGGCCCAGCGCGCCGTTGGTGACCACGATCAGGTTCTTGGCCGGCTTCCAGCCGCTTTCGACCGGCTTCAGCAACAGCTCGTAGAGCTCGTAACCGAGTTTCAGATCGAACGGCGGAATGTCCGAGATCATCGCCGCCTGCGGCTCCAGCGCCTCGCGCAGCTTGCGAATCCTGGTCTCGATATCGCCGATCTTGGCGTTGACGGCGGCAAACGCCACCGCCCCTGACTTCGGCACGGCCCAGACGAAGCTGCCGTTCTGGCCGAAATAGAACGACAGCATGGCCTCGTCGTCGGCCAGCGTCGCACGAATCTCGGCGACGCTCGGCGGCTTGGGCGACACGAGATCGGCGTAAGCAGGAAACTTCTGCTTGATCTGCTGGCGCGCCTTGTCGCGCTCGCCGCGCAAGGTGGCGATCGACGCCTGGATCTGCTGAACGCCCTTCTCATCGCGCTCCGCGGAGGGAAGCGCCAGCACGTTGTTGAGCGTGCCGAGCTGAGCGTTGACCTGCTTGGTCAGGTCCTGCTCCTTGCGGACAAGCTCGGCGAGCCCCGGATCCTTGGCCGCCGCGCGGGCGCTCGATGCCGCCAGAGCCTGCTGAACCGAGTGACCACGGATGGCATCGGCGAGACTGAACGTCTCCTCGCCGACCCCGCCACTCGCAGCTTCGGCGCGCGCAAGCAGCACGAAATAGCTTTCCACGATGCTCTGCAGGCGCTGGCTGCGCGCGGCGACCACGGTCGTGTTCTCGTCGTCGGCGTTTTCCCGCGCACTCGCCATCATGATGGGGATGGCGGCCTTGAACTCGCGGATGGCCTCGGCATCGCGCCGCGCTCGCATCAGACCGACCGCCAGCGTACCGCGCGCCGAGGCGGCATCGAAATGATTTTCGCCGACGCGGCCGACCTGCTTCTTCACCAATTGCTCGGCCGCAGCGATGCCGGCCTCGAGCTGGCCGGACGCATACAGCGAGAGGATCCGTGACGGATTGAGCTCGAACACCTGGCGGCGCTGCGGCTCCCAATTGGCAATCGCCTTGTCGATCGCCGCGTAGATCCCGTTGGCTTCCGGCGACTTACGCTGGAGCGCCAGGATGCCGGCCAGTTGCGAGAGCAACTGCACGGTGGATTGAGAATCGTTGGGCACTCCGACGGTCTTGTTGATCTCCAGGGCCACGCGGCCCAGCTGCTCGGCTTCCTCGTAGCGGCCCTCTTCGACCAGGATGCCGGCGAGACCCATGACGTAGCGCGGCGTCACGGGATTGTATTTGCCGGTGTCCTTCAGTCGGGCCAGCAGAGCGCGACGGGCGTCGACCTCGGCTTCGGCAAGCCGGCCTTGTCGCGCCTTCATGCGGGCCTGACTGAGCACCAGGTTGTCAATCGACTGCAGGAAGACGGTTTCTGCCGGGGGATTGTCCGATTCCATCACGCCCTTCATGCCGGCCCGCTTGCGCTGCTCGGCCACGCGATAGGCAGCCTCGGCCTCCGCGAACTGCCCGCGCGCTTCGAAGATCATCGCCCTTGTCGCTTCGACCTCCCCTTCCCAGTTCTGCCCGAAGCGCGCATAGGAGGCGCGCCACCCCGGAAGACCGCTGGTGCGCGCCTCCTGGATTGCGGCCTGCGTGCGACGCAGATAGGCTTCCGCCTGGGCGACATCGCCCATCTGGATGAGGTTGCCGACGACGGACCGGTTGGCGCTCAATTGGTATCCTTTTGCGCCCGGCTGGGTGGCGGTCTCTCGCAACAACCTCTGGATCACCTCCATCGACCGCTTTGGATCGCCGGCTGCGGCGTATTGCAGCGAGAGGAGCTGCTGCATGCGGCCCATCAGCTGAGGCTCGACCGCGCCGCGGCCGACCTCGACGGCCTTGCTGGCATCCGCAATGGATTCAGCAAGCCGACCGAGCTGAGCACGCGCATTGGCGCGATCGAAATAGAACCGTGCGAGATCTTCGCGCGATTCCTTGCCCTTTGGCGTGGAATCGGCGTCCGCTTTCAGCTCCACGATCAGCTTCTCGTTCGGCTCCTCGCTATCGAGGATCGCAGTGATGTCGGCGATGGTGCGGGGGGGCGCGATGAAGCCCTTCGGCAGTGCGGTGCCGGGCTCCAGCTTCGGCGCCGCTTCCTTCGGGAGCTCGACGGCGACATTGGCCCGGCCGTTGGCGGCGTTGAGAGCCGCCATCACGCAGGCCTTGACCTGCGGCTTGGCCTTGGCGCGGCATCCCTCGATATCGGCACCGGCCTTGCGACCGCCTTGAGCCTGCATGCAGGCTTGCACGATCGGCTTGCCGACCGTCATCCGGCAGTTCTCGAGCGCGGCCTCCTGGGTCAGCGCGGCAGCGGAGCCGGCCGATCCCAGCAGGAGGGCAAATGCCAGCAGCATTCGCGGTGGAGAAAAATTCGGTGCGGATTCAAACGGAGTCCCGGAATCTGAGCTCATCCCAAAATTCCTTCGCGCAAAAATGACTTGGTGCAACCAGATGATCCTATCGATATAGCGACGAAGAACAAGCGCCAATCAGATCGGTACGCGGATAATGCTCAAGGGGGCTGGCGGCTGCGCCAGGCACGAGTTCCCGAACCCCCTGCAGCGGTGGCGCCTTGGCGCGCTCGTCGCGCTGGTTGCAGGGGTGGTCGCAGCCTGGAGTACTGGCGGGGCCGCCGCGCAGGATGGGCTGCAATGGACCCCTGTGGTCTGGGATGCCGGGCGATCCACCGCGGAGCAACAATTGCGTCCGACCTTGTTCTTCCCGGTGCAGCCGAGAGCATCGACCAATTTGTCGCACCGCGCATGGCGCTGCTCAAGCCGGACGGCGCCGGCCCGTTCCCTGCCATCGCGCTCCTGCACGGACGTCACGCAGGACTCCGAGCGCAGGCTGTTCGCGTTCCTCGAACGTGCGATGCCGAAGCAATTGCCGCGGGTCAGCCCTTCGAGATGACCGCGCGGCCGTAGGGCGGCTGCGCTTGGACCGGCGGGTTGGCGGTCTGGGCGGCGAGCTCGCCGATCAGACGGTCGGCGTCGGCGGCCATGCCGTCGGGCGCCTGGATCACCAGGCGCTCCAGCGCCCAGCGATAGGAGGAGACGCGCTGCTCGAGGCACTGCTGCACCCACTGGATGATCAGCGAGTTCTCCTGCATGCGCTCGACCGCATCCTCCCTCTCCTTCGGCGAGAGGGAGGAGACGCGCGCCATGCTGGCATTGCGCTTCTTGTCGAGGTCGATGACGCGGATCGCGGAGGCGAAGAACGGCTCGAAACGGGTGGTGTCGTTGCGCACGTCCTCGATCAGCTGCGCATAGCGCGAGGAATGCGAACGGTGCGGCTCGTCGATCAGCGTGCGCCCGTACATGGTGCGGTCGAACACGACCTTCTGCCGCCACGGCGACGGCAAGGCCTTGTAGTCGCCGAACACGCTCTTCCATGCGGGGCGCGACAACGGAGGCTCGATCAGGGGATAAGCGAGGTCGCGCAGCTGGCGCTCCTCGTCGGTGAGCTGGAATTGCGACGGCCTCAATCCGACGCTCGCGGTGACCTCGGCGCCGAGCCAGCGATGCATGTCGTCGCTGCGCATGCTCTCGCGGGTGCGGCCGAAATCGCCGCCACTACAGGCGCCGAGCGCCGCACCGAGCAGCGTGAGTAGGACGGCCGATACGAAGGGCCGGATCTGGCGGATGGTGTCCGGCATTGCAAGAGCCGGATCTAGCGGCGACGACGACGGCGCCCCGGCGCTGTGCCCGCTTCCGGCCCACGATCGCCGCTGGTTTCGTCCGCCTCGCGCTCGATGCGGATCACGGGAAGGATCAGAATCGTCCCCATGTCCGCGCGCGGTGTGACGTCCCCCGACGAGCCTACCCGGCGACCGGCCGGAAATTCGATGATGGTCCCCATGTCAGCTCTCTTCAATTGCCGCGCGACCAAACGCGCCCCAGCAACATGCGGATCATTAAGATCAGCTCATGGTTAACGGGGTGTAAAGATGGCCTTTGGACCGTAACCGCACGGAACCGGCCGCGCCGTCCCGTTGCGGCACGACAATGCCTGGAATTGCAGGGCCGGCTTCACGCCTCGTTTTCCTTAACGAGGCTTTAAAAGAACCTGCGCTAGGCTCGCCCGCGAGTCTCTTTTCCGAGTTGCGTACGCCTCCATGACCAAGTCGCTGTTTCCCGGATTCGACGGTCTGATGACCCTCTCCCGTCGCGAAGGCGTCGATGTTCGCCCGACGCTGCTGCGCGTGCTGACCGACCTCTATGTCCAGACGCGTGTCCACAGCGAGGACGAACAGCGGCAATTCGTCGAACTCGCCACGCGATTGATCGACCAGGTCGACGATGCGACGCGTGCGGCCGTCAAGGCGCGGCTTGCGGTCTATCCATCGACGCCGGTCCCGATCCTGCAGAAGCTCGGGCTGGTCGCCGCCCAGGAAGGCCGCAGAGTTCCGCTCGCGCGCGAAATCCCGGCGCCCGCGCCGGAGCCCTCCCCGGTCCGCGCGCCGACCGAGGCCGAGCAGCGCATGGCCTCGAACATGGCGATGCAGCCGACGGACGCCGCCGAAATCCACGACATGTTCTTCGGCGCCGATGCGTCCCAGCGCGCGCTGATCCTGCACAATCTGGAGCAGACGCCGCTGAAGGCCGCGCCGCGGATTCCGACCGTGCGCGCCAAGCGCGCGATCCAGATCCTGGAGATGGCGGCGATCGCGGGCGACGTCGAGAATTTCACCTACGAGCTCGGCGACAGCCTGATCCTGCCCTCGCGCGTCGCGGCCCAGATCGTCGACGATCCCGGCGGCGAAGCGCTCGCGATCGCCGCGCGCGCGCTCGACATGCCGAGCCCGAACTTCCAGCGCATTCTCCTGTTCTTCAAGCCGGAGATCGGCAACTCCGTGAACAACGTGTACCGGCTGTCGCGGCTCTACGATCGCCTCGGCGAGCGCTCCGCGCTGGTGATGCTGGCCGCCTGGCGCGGCTCCACGCTCGCGGTCACGCGCGCAAAGTACCAGTCGTCGCTGCACGATGGCGAACGCCAGCGTGCGCGTGCGGGCGCAAGCCAGACGCGGCCCGGCGTGCAGCCCGGCTCCAGCCCGACGGTGCGGACCGGCACCGGCGGGTCGCCGGACCGGTAGTTCGCTGGCGCTCGGCTCCACAGGCGGTGACATCGAGAGCAGGGCGCGCGACGCCCCCGAGGTCGTCATTGCGAGGAGCTCTTGCGACGAAGCAATCCAGAATCCCTCCGCGGAAAGATTCTGGATTGCTTCGCGGAGCCTGTCATCGGGCCGCGCTTCGCGCGGACCCGTTGGCTCGCAATGACGGTGGGGGAGCCAATCAGGTCTTCGCTAATTCGAGAAAGTGCCGCCCCGCGCGGTCTTCGGTCTCGACGATCCAGGCATCTGAATCGAAGCGGATTTCCCTGGTCAGCCGTTCCTCGACGGCGGGCTCCGGCAGCGGCTGCGGCGCAACCGGCACGAAGAAGCGGTCGACCGGCCGGCCGTCGTCATAGACGGTCTGCGGCGCCGGCACGTAGAGCATCGCATTGCCGTCGAGCAGCGACACCTTCACGAACACCGCGCCCGCCTCCTCGGCGCCGCGACGGCGCACTGCGCCGAACACGCCCTCGGTCTGGCACCGGCGCAAATAGGCCGCGACCCATATGTTGGATTTCAAACGCATGAGTCGGACGATAGGCCAGTGCCGGGATCAGCACCAGCCTCCGCGAGCGTGACGCTTACTCGACGGGATGGCCGATCGCGGCTGCGAGCTCGCGCAGCAGGCGATCGGACACCTGGCCGGTGACCTGCATCTTGTGCTCGCGCTCGAACTTCTGGATCGCGGACTGGGTCTCGGCACCCATCGTGCCCGTGATCTTCAAATTGCCGTAGCCGTATTCGGACAGCGCGCGCTGCACGCCGGCGATGCGCCGCACCGCCGGGCTCTGCTGCGCCGGGATCGGCGCCGGCGGGCGCGCGACGGCAGCGGAGGGCGATGTCGTGGCCTTGACCAGGTTGGTCATGGGATCGCCTGAGCGCGACGTCGATGCGGTGGCCTCGACGGGCTTCTCGGGCGCCTTCTCGGCCGCTCTCTCGGCAGGCTTGGGATCGACGCGGAACTCGGTCGCCTTCGGCTCGAGCGGCGACGTATCTGCACCGACGGGGCGCGCGCGCGGCAAGGGATTGGCCTGCGGAACGGACGACGGCATCGGAAGATTGATCACGGTGCCGAACATCGGCGCCGGATGCCGGCCGGTCTGGAGGAACAGCGCATTGGCAACGATCGCGCTGATGGCGGCAACGGCGACGAGGCCAGCCAGCGTGTCCTTGGGGCTGTGCAGCAGCACGCGCATCACGAGGTTGCGCTCGGTCTCGATGTCGACGGCCGCGGCCTTGGCGCCACGGCGGCGCGGAGCAGCTTCGCCCTTTGCAGACTTCTTAGGCACTTTTCTTCACCGGAGCAGGTTGGTCCTGAAGTTGGTCGTGATGTTGGTCGTGAAGTTCCTGGCGCGGGACCGGCGTCAAGGTTGCGATCTTGCTCTCGGCCGCCTTGCCATCGAAGGGCTTGGCTTGCGGCGGCGTGTAGACCAGCGGCAACTTGACGGTGACGGCGGTGCCCTCCCCTAACCTGCTTTGTACCGTCAAATCGCCGAGATGCAACGCCACAAGACTTTTCACGATCGAAAGTCCGAGTCCGGTGCCTTCGTGACGGCGCTGATAGGTCTTGCCGGCCTGGAAGAACGGCGCGCCGATACGCTTGAGGTCGTCGGGCGCGATGCCGACGCCGGTATCGCTGATGCGCAGCGTGAGCTGCGACCCCGACACCGCGGCTGATACGGAGACCTGGCCGCCGCGCTCGGTGAACTTGATGGCGTTGGCGACGAGGTTGAGCACGATCTGCTTGAAGGCGCGCGGATCGCCGGTCATGACGGGCAGGTCCTGCGGCGCGTCGGTGACGAGGTCGATGCCATTCTCCCGCGCCTTCAGCGCCAGCAGATTGCAGCAATGCATGAGCGAGGCGCGCGGCGCGAACGGCTCCGACGCAATCTCGAAATTGCCCGATTCCATCTTGGACATGTCGAGGATGCCGTTGACGACCGACAGCAAATGCTGGCCGGAATCGTTGATCAGCTGGGCATATTCCCTGCGCTGGGCCGCACCCAGCATCAGGGTCTGCTCCTGCGCGATCATGTCGGAGAAGCCGATGATGGCGTTGAGCGGCGTACGCAGCTCGTGACTCATGGTGGCGAGGAAGCGCGTCTTGGCGGCGTCGGCCGCCTCCGCGGCGCTGCGGGCCTGATCGAGCGCCTGTTCGGAGAGCTTGCGATCGGTGACGTCGCGCATCACGGCGACGACTTCCGTCTCGCGTGCGGCATCGCGGTCAATATGCTGGCGGCCGAGATCCTGGTCGAGCGGCCGGCAGCGCATCTCGACCCAGATGAAGTCGACCTGAAAATTGGCTTGGCCGTGCTCCGAGCCGGTCGGCTCCCGCCGCAGCCGGAACTCGACGCTGCGCACGTCGCCGCGCGCGGCATCCGACAAAGCGGTGAGATAGGCCGGGCGATCGGCGACATGGACGCGATCGAACAGGCCGTGGCCGTGCAGCTGCGCAACCGGCATGCCGAGCATGGCCTCGGCGGCCGGCGAGATGAACTGCACCGCGCCGTTGCGCCGATGCCGCGAGATGACGTCGCTCATGTTGCGCGCGAGCAGGCGATAACGCTCCTCCTCGCGCGACAGCAGCGCAACGCCGGTGCGCGCCAGCGACTCCGCGCCGAAGGCGAGGGCCGCGGCATAGAGGGTGGCCGAGGCGACGCCGAACGCCATCAGCAGGCTACGCTGCGCGGCACTCGGCTCGTCCAGCGGCAGCCAGCCGAGCTGGCCGACGAGGATCAGTATCCCCGCGCAGGAGAGCGCGAGCAGCGAGGCGAAGGCCGCGACGCGGCGCGAGGCCGACAGCGCAGCCTCGAGCGGAACGACGATCAGCCACACCGCAGCGAACGATCCGATGCCGCCGGTCGTGAGGGCGACCGCCATGATCAGGCCGGCGAGTGCGAGCGAGGACAGCACATGCGCGCCTTCGTAGCGGCCGGTGCGCGACAGGAACCAGGACAACATGATCGGCGCGATCAGCCAGGCAAGGGCGGCGACCTCGACCGCGCTCGGCGCGCCACGCATGGCGAGATAAACAGGGAATGCGGCAAACGCGGCCAGGCTGCCGAGCAGACGCGGCGCCATGAAGGCACGATGGCGCGCTCGCGTCAGCGCGTCGTAACGCGCGGAGGGATGCAGCAGCGCATCGAGACAATCGCGGATGATACTCAAAACTGTCACGGGTCTCGCGCTTCGGCTCATTCGTCGGAGAGACGCGCCGGAACGCCTCCTTGTCGTTGAGCCACCGTGTCAGAGCGACCTTAAACGAGTGCTAAGGCGGCGCGGCCCGGTGCCGGACACCGTGTCATCGCGGAGCTTTTTAGACGATTTGGCGACGTCTTCGGCGAGGATGGTGAACACAGGGTTTCCCCCCGGCCCGCATGGTTTCGAATTGGTGGATACGGAAGACCGCAAGGCCACGGGGGCTCGGCATCAATGAAAAATTTACGAGGCCGCCATTTTCGAAGTTTTTTGCGTAAATTTTCCGCGAATTAAGCTCAAGGCAATCACTTGCGATTTATCGAGAGTTGCTAGGTCCGACGCGCTCTGCGGAAATCGCCGCGGCGGGATCTAACATACAGGTCGATAAGATGCGCTTTCTGCTCCGCATCACATTCTGGCTCGGGCTGGTGCTGGTGCTCCTGCCGCGGGACAAGACGCCCGAATCGGAGAAGCTGCCGCAGATCGGCGCCGCCGACGCGGTGCAGGCTGCGACCGCGGCCGTCTCCGACATGACCCAGTTCTGCAAGCGCCAGCCCACAGCCTGCGAGGTCGGCGGACAGGCCGCAACCATCATCGGCCAGCGCGCCCAGGACGGCGCGAAGAAGATCTATCAGATCATCAACGACAAGAAAGAGCACATCACCAACGAGAAGAACGACAAGAGCGACAAGAAGGCGCCCGACCACACCGGCTCGATCGCGCTGGCCGGCGAAGGCGACACTGCTGCGAGCGAGACGCCGCGCGACACGCTGACCCAGGACGACCTCGCGCTGGAATGGCGCGGACCGGGGCCGGCGAATTAGCCCCCAAACCCTATCGATTTCGCGGCTTCGCGTCCCTATATTGGCCTGAACAGGAACTGTGGGCCAGCATGACGACGATCGACGAAATCAGGGACAATTTCGAGATTCTGGACGAGTGGGACGACCGCTACCGGTACGTCATCGAGCTCGGCCGCACCCTGGAACCGATGCCCGAGGCCGAGCATTCCGCCGCCAACAAGGTGAATGGCTGCGTCAGCCAGGTCTGGCTCCAGAAGCTGGTCGCGCGCGATGGCGGCGCGCCGATCCTCAGATATCGCGGCGACAGCGACGCTCATATCGTGCGCGGCCTGGTCGCGATCGTGCTCGCGCTCTATTCGGGCCGCACGCCGCAGGAAATCCTCGCGACCGACGCGATCGCGGTGTTCGACGAGTTCGGCTTTCGCGATCACCTGACGCCGCAGCGCTCCAACGGCCTGCGCTCGATGGTCGAACGCATCAAGACCGACGCGAAAGAGGCGCTGGCGGAAGCCACCTGAAGACCCTCATGGTGAGGAGCGCGAAGCGCGTCTCGAACCATGCAGGCCCCCGCTCTCGCCCGCGGCCATCCTTCGAGACGCCCGCTTTGCGGGCTCCTCAGGATGAGGGTCGAGTAAGCTGTAGGCTAATGCAGCTCTACTTCCGCTTCCGCTGCTGCTGTCCCAAACCCATCTGCTTTGCCAATTGCGAGCGCGCCACCGCGTAGTTCGGCGCGACCATGGGATAGTCGGCCGGCAGGCCCCATTTCTCGCGATATTGTTCCGGCGTCATGTTGTACTGGGTGCGCAGATGGCGCTTCAGCGACTTGAAGCGCTTGCCGTCTTCCAGACAGACCAGATAGTCCGGCGCGATCGACTTCTTCAGCGACACCGCCGGCTTGGCCGGCTCGAGCTGCGCCGTCTCGACGCGGCCTGACGAGACCCGCACCAGCGCGCCGTGCACCTGGCTGATCAGGTTCGGGATCTCGGCGGCCGGCGTCGGATTGTTCCCGAGATAGGCCGAGACGATGCTGGCCGTCAGCTCAATGAAATTCTTAGCCCCGGCATCCGACATGGGCCCGACCTTTCTCCGCCTGGCGTCTCACGGGATTGACGACGCCGAAGTATTCCGTGTCAACAATACGTTCGGCCAAAATGCGACGACTGACAAAGTGACAAGAACGGTGGCGGCTTTACTTGGCCGCGGAAGTCCTCAGGACCGCTGGTCGAGATGCGCGCGCAACTCGTCGATCGAGGCAAAGCGCATCATACCTTCCGGCATCTGCGCCTCGATCGAGCCGTCGGAATAGAGCGAATAGGCCATGCCGTCGACGATGCCGGATTTGAGCACGGTCACGGGCGCCTGCTCGACCGCCGGCGGCGGCTCCGGCTCGGGTGCAGGCGGCGGGGCCGCCTCGACAAAGGTCGAGGGCGAGCGCGGCGGCGGGCGGCGCGAGGCAGCCGGC